>CAWUUP010000257.1:0-8724 GCA_963925255.1 uncultured Luteolibacter sp. | reverse complement strand
GATTGGTAGTAGGGACCGAACTCACCACCCTTGTCTGGACCTTCATCCCAATCGAGGCCGAGCCATGACATGCCATCGAAGATTGCCTGACGGGCTTCTTCGGTGTTACGCGCGGCATCAGTGTCTTCGATGCGAAGGATGAACGTGCCGTTGTTCTTGCGAGCGAAGAGCCAGTTAAAAAGAGCGGTGCGGGCGCCGCCGACGTGGAGGTAGCCGGTGGGTGAGGGTGCGAAACGGGTGCGGATCATAAATTTCAAATTTCAAGAAGACTAGCCTTGCAGGCTTCTTAATGCGCCACGGATGAGCATTTCAGTGGTGGCTGCGGGCTCTTTGTCGATGATAGAACGGACGGCCTTGCGGGAATCGACTTGTTTGTAACCAAGGGCAATGAGAGCAAGTTCGGCATCGGCGGCTTGTGAGGAAACCTCCCCAGAAGCGGCATCCTGCCAAGTATCGGTGACCCCAACCTTGTCTTTTAGTTCTAAAATGATGCGTTCAGCAGTTTTTTTGCCGACCCCCTTGGATTTCGATAATAGTGCGACATCGCCCGCCACGACTGCTGATTTGAACATCGCCACGGGCATTCCGCTGAGGATAGCGATGGCGATGGCAGGGCCGATGCCTGATACACGATCAATCAGCAGGAGAAAGACATCGCGCTCCTCTTCGGTCGCGAAACCGTAGAGAGTTTGGGCGTTTTCCCGAATATGCAGATGCGTGCGGAGATCCACAAATGTGCCCTCGACGGGATGAAGTCTATCGAATGTAGAGATCGGAATGATGACTTCATAGCCAACACCGTGGCAATCGACGACGAGTCGGTTTGGGTAGGCTTCGATGATGTTTCCTCTGAGTCTTGCGATCACGGATGAGGTTTTGGTTGAAATCCCTGATGTTGCAAGTTGGAAGGTTTCCAAAATGGAATAAAATGTTGCAGGGTAGGTAACGATAAAGCATTAAATCAGTCAGATATTCGTAATTCCGTGCTTCGAAAATGGATTCTCAGTTTACTATGTCAGAGACAAATGAAGATATTGTGATTTGTTTTGCCTGCGGGAATCCGATGACGGTTGCCACTTTGCCGCCATATTCAAGGGTCGCCTGTCCGTCTTGCGGCGAAGAAAATCGAATTAAAAAGCAGTTTGGGCCATATACTGTCACTAAACGCCATGCGATTGGTGGAATGAGTTCCGTGTTTGCTGGCATCGATAAGACTCTGAATAGGGAAGTGGCGTTGAAAATTTTGAGTGAAGCATACTCAAAAGATGAAAAGCGGATCGCGTCTTTCGAAGACGAAGCGCGTTTGACAGCTTCATTCAGTCACCCGCATGTGGTGAAAATTTTCACGACGGGTAGAGCTTTTGGATTATTCTACATCGCAATGGAATTTGTTCCGGGTGGGCATCTTGAACATCGGATTTACGAGCAAGGAAAACTGACTGAAGCCGAAGTCTTGCCGCTGGCGATCCAGATCGCAGAAGGTCTAAAAGGCGCGCAATCCGCAGGTTTGATTCACCGTGATATCAAGCCGGGAAATATCCTCTTCGATGCCGCAGGTAATGCGAAGATAGTGGATTTCGGTCTTGCTCTGGTAACAAAAGGTGGCGAGGCGAAAGCTGATGAAATTTGGGCTACTCCTTACTACGTGCCACCCGAGACGATTGAAGGTGGGGTTGAGGATTTTCGATCGGATATTTATGCGTTCGGGGCAACTCTCTACCATGCGCTTGCAGGCTTGCCATCCTGCATAGAAGACAGCATGGATACCAAGCTTCTGCGTATCGCCAAGACCAAGGTGATTCCATTGAAGCGTGTGGCTCCGCAAGTTTCCTACGAAACTTGCGCCATCGTAGATCGCGCGATGTCCTACGATCCAAGAAATCGCTTTAGAAGCTATGATGAAATGATCATTGCCCTTAATGCAGCGATCAAAGCGCAAGAAAACGGAGGCAGTAATCATACTTCTGTGGCGCAGGCTTATGCCATCCTAAGGATACAGCTTCGTGCAAAAAAGAAGAGAGTAATCAAAATCATTATCATGTCGGTGGTGCTTACGCTTCTCGTCATAATTTTGACTCTTAAAATTATCAATTCGAATGGTTCAAATAGTCCAGCAACGGTTACTGAAGCGGGTTACAAGGATGTTGATGGGGTTGATGTAAATAAAGAAATTATCAACCATTATCGAATTGCGAAAGATCTGATGAGAGTGGGTAAACTGAGGGAATCAGAAGAAGCATTCATTAAGATATTTTTAAATTCAAAAGTTGAGGAACCGACTCGTTCATGGGCCGGATTGGATGGGGTTACTGCAGCTTTGCTAGATGGACGAATAAGCGATGCAAATCGTAATGCTATTGCAGTAGCTGACCATATTGCAGCCCGTGCTTCTAAGTTGCCGCCGAGTTTCGCTACGGTGTTAGCTCCGACGTTAAGAAGCCTTTATCGGCCGCGTTTTCAGGATGTTAAAAAGATAAGTTTAGACAAGAGTGATAATGAATATCTCATGGCCTTTATGATCTCCGGATTGAAAAATTGGGAACAAGGTGGAATCGAACAAGCAGTTCCATTTTTCAACAAGATCTTAAGTGATGTCGATGTGAACGATACTGGACCAATTGCTTGGTATCGTAAAGTTGCGGAAGATTATTTGAGTGATCTTAAACTTCTTAAATCGTCTGCGATGAGCTCCATTCCATCGACGCCTAAACAATGTAGAATTGCAATCGAGGAACTGGAGGGCTCTTTGCTTTTGTTAAAAACTCGAGGTCGCGCGAGATACAACATTCGCTCAAGGCAATCCGACTTGGAACAGCACGAAAAGTATCTCGAAAAGTTACTGAGCGGGAATTAACTGAGAATTTCATCATTTGGAATTCTTTCTGACCACGTAAGATGAGATTTTTTACTAAGTTGGAAAAACTGAAAATATGAATTACCGATTAACGCCAGAGGAAACCACAAAGATGCCTTCTGGTATTCCTTATATCATCGGTAACGAAGTGGCAGAGAGGTTTTCATTTTATGGGATGAAGGCAATTCTCGCCGTTTTCTTGACAGAATATTTATTCCTGATGGATGGAACTTTGGGTAAGCCAATCGATAAGGCATACTCCACTGAACTAGTGCATTTATTCAACATGGCGTTTTATTTGACGCCATTCATCGGTGCTCTTTTGGCTGATGTCTTGTTTGGAAAATACCGAGTCATCATGACTCTCTCTCTCGTCTACTGCGCTGGGCATTTGGCACTCGCCTTGATGGGGCAATTCGGTAATTCCCAATACTGGATGTTGGCTGGGCTACTCCTCATATCGTTGGGGGCTGGTGGAATTAAACCCTGTGTTTCAGCCCACGTCGGTGATCAATTTGGATCAAAAAATGCCAAGCTGCTATCAAGGATTTTTAACTGGTTCTACTTCTCAATCAATTTCGGCGCCTTCGGTTCAGCATTGCTTACTCCATGGTTATTGAAATGGTATGGGCCACATTGGGCCTTCGGCGTTCCGGGTGTTCTGATGGGTATTGCGACCTTTGTTTTTTGGTTAGGCAGAAATCGTTTTGCTCATGTCCCTGCTGGCGGAATCGGATTTCTCAAAGAAGCTTTTGGAAGAGATGGACTTGTCGCGATCTTGAAACTCACACCGGTCTATTTCTTTGTCGCGATATTCTGGGCATTGTTTGATCAGACGAGTTCAACATGGATTTTCCAATCCCAGGACATGGATAGAAATTTCCTAGGTTTCGAATGGTTGCCTTCTCAGTTGCAGTCTTTGAATTCAATTTTTGTACTCCTATTCATCCCAATCTTTAGCTACTTTATTTACCCCAAAGTTGAGAAATTCTGGCCCCTTACACCCATGAAAAAAATGGGTGTCGGCTTTGTATTGATGACCGCTGCATTTATTTTGGTAAGTTTCATCCAAGTATGGATCGATGGGGGAGATAGGCCGAACATTGTTTGGCAAATAGCAGCCTACGGATTGCTGACGGCATCGGAGATCATGATTTCAATCGTCGCCCTCGAGTTCGCATACACTCAGGCACCAAGAAAAATGAAATCATTCATCATGTGTTTCTATCTCGTCTCAGTAGCAGTAGGAAATTTCCTAGTAGTGATTGTGAATCATTATATACAGGTGCCGAGTGCAGCTGAGCAACAACTTGAAGAAGCCATCGCTCATCTTCCCAAGGATTGGCAAAAGGATCCAAGGACTGTTGTCTTGCCCGGGTATGATGGTGAAACAGGATCCCAAGATGACTTCATTCGTCGATTAGAAATGGACGCCGAGACTCCTCTCGTTGTTCCGGGACAAGTGAAATTAAATATCATTGCTGAAGAGATCGTTTCTCGTGCAATTGCATCTGAAAATGTCTTTCCTAATCAAAAAATCGGCAGAGAAATCGTATCAAAATTCAAAGATGATTTAGGTAAATCCTACCGATATGTCATTCTGAATTCGAATACTGTTCGGATTTGGGGAGCGGGTAGCGATGGTAAGTGGAATACAAAATGGGATGTTGGGATCATCATCAGTAAGCCCGATCAAGTTCAGGAGAAAAAAGCATCTTGGATGGATAAGCTACATCCGAAAGAAGATTGGTTATCGAAGCGACAGAAAGAACTTAAAGTCACTTCATCTGAAGATAAAGGCAGTGATGAGCTATTCACCAAAACTACTTTTTCTGGTAGTCAGACCAAACTTCAAGGCGCCAGTTATTTCTGGTTCTTCAGTGCTCTCATGGGTGGCACAGCTATCCTGTTTATTCCCTTCGCAATGATCTATCGTCCGAAGAATTATCTACAGCATTAATCTTTCAGGCTTCTTGATTTGTGGCTGCGAAAACCTCGCCCTCACTGCGTCCGATGATTACAGCGGCGCAGGAATCGCTGAATACGTTTACGGCGGTCCGGCTCATGTCCAACAAGCGATCTACCGCTAGCAGTGTGACGACGGCGACTTCTGCGTTAGGGATTCCCGAATTCTTCAAGATCAAAAGAATTGCCACTAGGCTAGCGGATGGAATACCAGCAACGCCAATGCTGGTCAGCAATGCGGCAACCACGATGAAAAACTGCGCGCCTAATCCAAGGTGAATCCCCATGACTTGGGCGACGAAAATCACAGCTACGCATTCATAGAGAGCGGTTCCGTCCATATTTACTGTGGATCCGAGAGGTAGAGTGAAACTGGCTACTCGTTTGGACACCCCTGCGTTTTCTTGAACGGAACGCATTGTGACGGGAAGGGTTGCGGACGATGAAGAAGTTGAAAATGCGAGTAACAACGCGGGACGCATCGCCTTGAAATGAGCGATCGGATTCACTTTTCCGATGAATTTAAGAGCCAAGGGCAAGATGATCGCAAAGTGAACCGACAGAGCTAGTATCACGGTGAAAAAGTATTTTCCTAGTTGTAAAAAGAGATCGAGCCCCGCTTCGTATATCACTGGAAGAATCAGTGCGTAAACTCCGATTGGCGCAACTGCCATAATCCAGGTCGTAACGATGATCATGGCTTCATTAGCTGCTACGAAAAAATCTCTAACATTTTCACCCATGGCGCCAGGAAGTTGAGTGGTAGCGATCGCAAACAATATGCTGAATACAATCACACCTAACAGCTGACCGTTGTCGCTGGCCGCGAATACAATATTTTCAGGAAGCATGGCTTCAAAGAGTGATAGAAAATCTTTCCCCTCATGTTGACTCGCTGCTTCCACTTTTGCGATATCTGCTGGGTCTGCTTTGGCCTTGTTTTCTTCGAAGGCAGCAAGGATTGCTTCGTTCGGCTTACCATTTACTAAGCCTGGTTGGATAAGATTGACTAATAATAACCCAACGATAATCGCAGCTAAGCTCGATGTTAGATAAAATGCCATTGTCTTGAGCCCAAGCCGGCCAAAGCCCTGCACGCCTTTCATGCCAGTGATTCCAGAAACCACCGCGGTCACAATCAATGGCACGATGATCATTTTCAGCGCGCGCATAAAAAGATCTCCAACGAAACGGCTACTCTCTAACGCACCAACCACCAACTTACTTCCGGATGAAGTTTCATCGGCTCCTCCGAATAAAGCGCGCAGTGTAAGCGCGGTGATGCTCGCTAAAACCAATGCGATGAGAATTTGCCAGTGGGTTGCTAGTCGCTTCATTGGCCCACCTAACTCGGTTTAGTGCTTTTTTGCAAAGATTCTCGCCGCTTTTCTGGTTAGGATGGTTTTTTCTAAAGTATTACGATAATTTTATACCGTTCATTTTCAATGAGTTCTGTAAATCAATTAGTCAAAATTTACTGATAATAAGGATATCCTAAAGAATTTTTTAAAATTTCTATGAGTGAGTGTGAAAAACCCTTTTTGTGAATTTTTTTTAACTACCCACACCTGCTAATGGGATTCATAGCTAGAGCGTGGAACTCCCAAAATTAAAGGAGCGGGACTTTACGGGTATATCAAGTATATACTACATGTGGTATTGTGAATAATTTGTGGATACTATATCTGCAAAATCGGATTGACCGAGAGAACAAATATTGTGCAGTGTTTCCCACGCTATACGCAAGTCGGTAGCTCTAATTTTTAGGCAATTCTCAAACCAAATTTCCAATTCTAAACGATTTATGTCCACTACAACAGTCACCCTCGGCAACCGCACTTTTGTGCTCGATAAAACTAAGGCAGAACTCGCCTTCAACTCCAAACGAGTCATCAATGGCAAGGAAACGATGTTCTTCAATATCCTTCCGCTCAAATATCAGTGGGCGTATGACCTCTACAAGACGATGAAGAACAATCATTGGGAGCCTGAGGACATCTCGATGCAAAAAGATGTTGAGCAATGGCGCTCTAACGAAATTTCCGATGTTGAGCGTTGGATCATCAAAATGGGCATTGGTTACTTCTCTGCAGCTGAAGGCATCGTGGGTGACAACGTGCTACACGTTGTTCGTGAAGTGGTCACCGCTCCTGAGCTGAAACTGGTTTTGGGTCGTCATGCCCACGAGGAGAACATCCATGCAGACAGTCTCGTTTACATGATTTCCTCACTCGGAATCAATCCGCACGAGTGCGAAGCGATGTTCGAGGACGTCCCGACGATTACAGCGAAAAATAACTTCGTGACATCTAACTCGCGTGCACTTCGCCGTGATATCGATCTCACGATTACAGAAAACAAGCAGGCTCTTGCTAAGAACATTTTCATGTTCGGTCAAATCATGGAGGGCACTCAGTTTTATGGTCTCTTCGGAATGATCCTTTCATTGTATCGTCAAAATAAATTCCCAGGCATCGGTCAGATGTTCCGTTACACGCTTCGTGATGAGTCGAACCATATCGAAGTCTTCCGTAACTTGTTGATGGATCTCATCGATGAAAATCCAGATATTTGGACAGAGGATTTCCGTGAAGATCTTCGCCAGACCATGGCCGAGGGTATCCGTCTTGAAAAAGCATTTATTCGTGATTGCCTTCCCGTCTCAGGACTCGGTCTGAACTCAGAGGATTTCGAAACTTACATCGATTACATTGCCGATCGTCGTCTGCAATCTTGTGGCCTCGCCGCACTCAACGAATCCGTCTCCAACCCATTCCCATGGCTCGCTGAAATGATGGACATCAAGAAAGAGCAAAATTTCTTTGAAGGTCGCGTCACCGAATACCAAAAATCAGCAGCACTAGCAGCGGTTAGTGATGATGAACTCTAGTCGTCAGTTTGCTAGTTTGATGTGTTCAGTTATCAGAAAAGAAAAAGAAAATAATGACGACGTTTGAAGATCTTGAAGTGTGGAAGCGTGGGTGCCAGCTCGCCGTTGACCTCTGTGTCGCGACGAGTGACTTACGTGACTGCGCGCTCCGTGATCAGATGCAACGCTCCGCCATCTCGGTTCCTTCTAACATTGCTGAAGGTGCCGAACGCGATAGCGAAGCTGACTTCATTCGTTTCCTTCGTATCAGCATAGCCTCCTGCGCAGAACTGAGAACCCAACTATATATCAGCGAACTCATCCGTAAGCAGCTCAATCAATCATCCTTGAAGGGCTCCGCTGCTATGATCAACGAGACTCTCGAAATTTCAAAAATGCTCCAAGGTCTCGTAAAATCTATCCAATCACGCTCCAAACCCTCCGCATAAACAGTCTTTCCTGAAAAACTGAACACTGAAAACTAGCACCCCCTAGCCGCTTTCCTAACAACCTTTCCCAACTCACCAAAATCTCCACCTCCACCGAATATGTACCGCTCCCTGAACCTCGCCGAAGACAATATCCTCAAACAAGTCATCTCTGATCGCTTTGAGCTCGCATCAACAGACCGCCCTTACGACTGGCGCGGGACAATTCCTGTTGAAAAGCGTAAGCCTTACTCAGATATCATCGTGACTCGTGGTGACAAAGAAACTCAGTTCTCTCTCGAAGACGTTGCAGATGCGATTGGTGATTCACTTGCTGACCTCCTCATCGCTCGCAGCGAAGACGAAAAATCCATCTTTTCGGATGTGAACCGTCACTTCGTATCGCAGGTCGCGCATGCCGTGGCTGTTTCTCTAACCGCTACGCTCGAGGCAGGGGGGCGTCTTCGGCTTTCAGAATCGGATCTCTATCTGTTGATTGAAAAAGCATTATTAGAAAACGAAGCTTACGATGTTGCGAAGTCTTTGGCATTCCGCCGTTCACTTGAGAAGACCGGTCACGTTGATATGGGTGCAGGTCCACACGCACT
>CAWUUP010000256.1:0-8456 GCA_963925255.1 uncultured Luteolibacter sp. | reverse complement strand
GGCTCCAGAATGAGCGATGCGCAGGTAGAAACCTTGCTTGCCAATATCGAAATCCAAAATTTCACGAGTCGCGACGAACAGGAAGTCGCCGGCTACGCCAAAGCGATGGACCTCGTGTTCGACTCATGGGAGTATATGAAGCTGGATGAGAACCATCTGTTCCAGATGCACACTACGCTACTGGGATTTTCCTCAAAGGACGAGCGCCACCGAGGAGACTACAAATCTCTGGACAATCATGTTGCTGCCTTCGATTCGGATGGCAAGCCACTAGGCGTCATATTCGAAACATCTAGTCCATTTGATACTCCAGCTCACATGCACGAGCTCCTTGAATGGCATCGTAAGGCATTCACAGACGGAGAACTTCATCCATTGTTGCGGATTGGGATATTCGTCGTCCGTTTTTTGGCGGTCCATCCGTTCCAAGATGGTAACGGCAGGCTATCGCGGATTTTAACGACCATGCTTCTGTTGCAAGCTGATTATTCGTATGTTTCGTACTCGTCCATTGAGCGGATCATCGAAGATAACAAGGAGGGCTACTATCGAGCACTGCGTGCCACCCAAGCATCCTTCAAAGGCTCTAAAGTCGACTGGGAACCTTGGATCCTGTTTTTCCTAAGAACTCTGGCGAAGCAGTGTGAACTTCTTCACAAGAAAGTTGCTGATCACCGCATCCTTCGAGCCAAGCAGCTCTCGCCGTTCTCGGCCCAGGTGTTGCAACTTTTTGAGCAACACTCACACCTAACAAACCGGGAAATCGTAACACTCAGTCAACTCAACAGAAATACGGTAAAAAAAATCCTCTCAGAACTAACCAAAGATCAGTTACTGGTTGCCGAAGGCAAAGGAAGATCTGTGCGCTACAGAATCATCAGGCAGTAAGCGATCTTTATAATTTGTCTGGCAAATTGAATATGCTGTCCGATGAAGAAATTCGGTCGATGGAGAAAGTCTTATGCGAAGCTCTTGGGATTACGAAGTGAGAGTAGTTGAATGAATGCTTGGAGCGCGACCCATCATCAGTCGATACAATAACCATCGAAAAGCAGTCATTTTTAAAGACTGCCATCTTCAGTAATTATAAAAGCCGAGCCTTACTCAATGGTTCTGCATAAGCCAGATACCTACGAGGACAAAGCCTCATTATCCGCCTATCTGCGGCGAATCCTCCGAAACCATCCACCAACGTGTTGCCACTGCTCACTCCATCCAAGTGGATCGTTTCAAAAAAGCGAAACTCACCACCAACTCCGCCATGGGTGCCCGCGAAGTCCGCGAGCACTGCAAGCTCGATTCAGAAAGCAAAGGCTACCTCGAACACGCCATGGAGCAGATGAACTTCTCCGCCCGCGCGCATGATAGGATCTTGAAAGTTGCAAGAACGTTGGCCGACCTAGCAGGGAAAGAAAACATCACCAGCAACGAAATGTTAGAAGCCATCCAATTCCGTTCTCTGGATCGGCAGTTGTTCGAGTGAATTCACATTATATAATTAGTCTGGCAATTGATACTCTTCCAAGGAAGTGACCGTGCCGATTTTTGTGCGATACGCCTATACCCAGCATCCTATTGGCCGCGATCTCTACTACAAAGACGGGCTACCCGCCTAGCTTCAAGAAATCCCCTTGAGCGTTTTGTAGGATTCGTAGGCCATCATTCCCATGAAAATGGGTAGGAGTATGCCGATCTTGAATAGGAGAGCCAAAATCGCGATCATTATAGCGACGGCCATGGAAATTTGAAGAGTTAAGCGAATGCGCTGTGGACCAAACATGGTTTCCATGAGTCGCCCCCCATCCAACGGCAGAACTGGGAGAAGATTGAGAATCGCCCACAAAAAGCTGATCGCGTAGAGAATGGTAAAAAAATAACGGGCGTGCTCGCTTAGTCCGTCGAAGCGCTTGGTTAGCAATAATACCACAACACCCAATAAGATCTGTATGGCTGGGCCGGCGGCTGTGATCGCTAAGTTTTGCAGTTTACTAAGGCGCTCGCCTCCACTGTAAGCCGCATATCCGCCAAAGGCCTGCAGCACAATCTCCACGCGCTTCCCATAATGTTTTGCGGTCAGGGCATGTCCAAACTCATGAACCAGTATGGAAATAAACCCAGCCAACATGAACAAAAGTATTCCAAACAGCGCTTCTTTAGAGTCTGCGCGAAGCGCTCCACCGATCAAGGCGAGTGTGATCCAAAACCATGGCAGGACGCGGATCGGTATATTGAAAAGAGAAAACTGTATCATCCGCGCAACTGGTAGCGCATGAAATTAGCAAACGCAATTAGGATGCGCCGCAGGCTTTGGACTACTGGGATGATTCCCAGCTTTTATGGCGATTGCCGATTCCCGCAGTGCTGGGTAAATGCCAGCTTGCTCCTATTGAACTCATCTCCCCCCTAAAGCTGCGGATAAAGACCCGCAGCAGCACAGGGCCTGCGGCTGAAAATGCGCCATTTATGCCGAAACATCTGATTTTAGTGGAATTTAAATCGTAATTTTTCCTAAGTTGCGAAAATTTCTTCAATTTTCGGTTGTAATCTTCTCCCAATTCGTCCAACTTACGGCTTCACTCCCAATTTTATGAGCAAGCAACAACTCGACGGGGCGCAAGCCCTCATCAAAACGCTCGATGATCTCGGCATCGAATACATCTTCGGATATTCCGGCGGTGCGGCGATTCCTATCTTCGACGCCCTTGAAACAGTTAAGACTAAGATGAAGTTCATCCTCGTCCGCCATGAGCAAGGTGCTGTCCACATGGCCGATGGTTACGCACGCGCTACGGGTAAACCTGCTGCGGTGTTGGTAACTTCCGGTCCAGGAGCAGGAAACACCGTTACGGGTTTGATGACCGCGATGATGGATTCTGTTCCAATGATCGTAATCACTGGCCAGACCGTGACATGGATGCTCGGTAAAGACGCTTTCCAAGAAGCCGATATCTTTGGCATCACGATTCCGGTTGTGAAACACAACTGGTTGGTGAAAGATAGCAACCTGCTTCCGAAGATCGCACGACAAGCCTATTATGTTGCGACCACGGGTCGTCCAGGTCCTGTGCTGATTGATATTCCAAAAGACATCTCCCAAGGACCTTTCACTGGGGATATGAATCCAGATATCACTCTTCCGGGTTACGATCCGAGCCCAGACTTCAATATTTGCCCGAAAGGCATCAAAGAAGCGGCAGCGTTAATCGCTAAAGCACAACGTCCAGTCATCCTAGCTGGCCAAGGTTGCATGATTGCGCGCGCTGACAAAGAGCTCATGCATCTTGCGGAGACGCTTAACTGCCCAGTGACATCGACATTGCTCGGAAAAGGTGTTTTCCCAGAGAACCATCCGCTCTCTCTCGGCATGCTCGGCATGCACGGCACCGCTTACGCGAACAAAGCGATGATTGAATGCGATCTTCTAATCAACGTCGGCTCTCGTTTTGATGACCGCATCATCGGTCAGCCATCGAAATTCTGCAAAGACGCTAAAATCATCCATATTGATATCGATCCTGCGGAAGCTGGAAAAATGATTCAGCCAGATGTGATGATTGTTGGCGACGCGAAGGCGGCTCTTGCGGAAATCAATGAGAAGATTTCTCCACAGAAACATCCTGAATGGAATGCGAAGCTGGATGGTTATCGGAAAAAATATCCACTTGCTTACAAAAAGCAGGGTGGCCTGCGCATGCAGCAGGTGATCGATGAGCTTTATCACCTCACCAAAGGCGAGGCGATCGTTTCCACCGATGTTGGGCAGCACCAGATGTGGGCAGCACAGTTTTACAAAAACCACGAGTCCTATCATTGGCTCTCATCGGGCGGTGCTGGAACCATGGGCTTCGGCTTCCCAGCAGCCATCGGCGCTCAGCTCGCGCATCCGAAAAAAACGGTTATCTCCATTTCCGGTGACGGCGGCTTCCAAATGACTTTGTTCGAACTCGCTACCGCAGCGATCCACAAACTGCCGGTGAAAATCGTGGTTCTTAACAATCATTACCTCGGCATGGTGCGTCAATGGCAAGAGTTGTTCTATGAAGACCGCACCTCGGGTGTAGATCTCGTTGGAAATCCAGACTTCTGCAAACTCGCAGCGGCTTACGGTATCCCATCGGTTTACATCAAGCGCCCAGCAGATGTCACCAAGCAGTTAGAAAAAGCCCTCGCATACAATGACGGCCCTATCCTGATCCATGCAGAATGCGTGAAAACCGATAACGTTTTCCCGATGATTCCTGCCGGCGCTGCCCTTGAAGACATGATCACCGAAGCTCCAAAATCTCGCATGGCGAAACCGATCGGTTCCACGTGATCTAACAAAAAATTTCAACTAGTAAACTTTAAGATGAAAACCATCACCACCACAGACACCCCTGTTGCTGCAGTTGCCAGCGGTTTCGGACACACCCTTTCCGTCCTCGTGAATAACGAGCCGGGCGTGCTCATGCGTATTTGCCAAGTCTTCTCGCGCCGCGGATTCAACATCGATTCACTCGTCGTTTCCCAGGGCCGCAATCCTTCGTTCTCCCGCATGACCATTGGCATCACTGGTGATCCACTCGGTCTCGATCAGATCATCAAACAAGTCGGCAAACTCATCGATGTCATCCATTGTTCCGAGCATACCAGCATTGATTCAGTGACCAAGGAAATGGTCCTAATCAAAATCCTTTGCTCGAAGGATGAACGTTCTGCTGCCTTGCAGATCACTGAACATTTCGGCGGAAAAACCGTCGACCTCACCCCGACCTCCATGATGGTGATGATCAGCGGCGATAGCCCGAAAGTTGACGCCGCTGTCACTATGTTTTCTCAATACGAAATCATCGAAACCGTCCGCACTGGTAAAGTCGTCATGGCTCGCGGTGAGCAGCCAACGTAACTCCTTTTTTCACGATGCTTTTACCCATCGTCCAATACGGTGATCCCGTTCTGCGTCAACAATGCCGACGCGTCGGAAAAGTCGATCCTGCGGTCCAAGAGCTCGCGCGAAACATGATCGAAACCATGGTCGATGCGAATGGCGTAGGCCTCGCAGCGCCGCAAATAGGTATCGATCTCCAGCTCGCTGTGGTTGATGTCTCACATGATCCTGAGTGCATTTCCTTTCTCAAAGTAAACGGGAAACATGCAGAGCTCGCGGAAATCATGCCGCTTGTTTTCATCAACCCGAAACTCGAGTTCGGTCAGGAAAAGGATATCGATTTCGAAGGCTGCTTGAGCATCGAAGGTATTCGCTACGAAGTTCGCCGTCCTGCAGCCGTGAAAGCCACCCTAGAACAACTCGATGGCAGCACACTCGTGATTGAAACGGATGGTTTGCTATCCCGCGCGCTTCAACACGAGATCGATCACCTCAACGGAGTTCTCTTCGTGGATCGACTTTCTGCCGTTGGAAAAGTCAGCGTGAAGAATCGCTTGAAGAGGTTATTGGGAGAGAAGTGAGGAGAAGGGACATTCTTGTCCCCTAACCTAGGTAGGGCGCCCTACCAAAATATATGACTCGCTCATTCACGAGGCTTTAAAATCTCGTCTTTTGCGCAGCTACTTCGCCGCCGCTTTCAGCTCTTTGAATCGCGCACGCATTTCGGCAAGCACTTCCGCATGTTTTTCAACCGCAATGAGATCGTTCTCTTCACGCGGGTCTTCGGCGATATTGAAGAGCTGTTCCGTTCCGAAGTCCGGCCAGTAAAAATATTTCCAATCTTTTCTCACCAGAGCCTCGGAGGCGGGGATGAAATCCTTATTATTTAGCCTAGCGTGTTCGTAAAAGAACTCCTCGCGCCAAGCGACTTTCTTATCTTCGTTTGCAAGGTATAGGCGAGACACGTCTTCGCCCTGCATCGTTTTCGGGGGCTCGATTCCAGCAAAGCCTAGAATCGTTGGAGCGAGGTCGATATTCAGGGTGAAGTGATCATCGGTCATGCCACGTGTGCTTTTGCTCATGCGTGGATCATCAATGATGAGCGGCACGCGTATACTTTCTTGGTGTGGATACCATTTGTCTGCGAGACCATGCTCTGCGTGGTAGTAGCCGTTGTCGGTAGAGAAAATGACCAAAGTGTGATCGTAGATGCCCTGACGTTTGAGTTCTTCAATCACCTTGCCGCAGGTCGCATCGACTTCAGTTGCGAGGCGATAATAATTTTTCATCATCGTCTGGAATTTATCAGGCGTGTCGAAGCGCCAATGCCAGCGATTGCGTCCTTCATTTTTCTCAGTAAAAAAGGAAGGCAGACGCTTCCATGATTCCTCCGTGGCGTTTGATGGAACGGGAATGGTGTCGTTCTCGTAAAGCGCCAGGCTCTGAGGTTGAGGGAGGAATTGCTTTGGGTTGGAGTCCTCTGCATGGGTTGCGAAGAAGGCGACGGTAAGGCAGAAGGGTTTGTCTTTCGGGCGGTTTTTGAGGAACTCCATGGAGTCGTTCTCATTTTTCTGCGTGACATGAATCATCGTGCCGTCCTCTTGCTTCATCCAGTGCTTGCCAGAATAAGCGCGGCCGAAGTCGAAGTTCTTTGCGGGGAATTTTCCGTTGTGCCATTTGCCGACATGGCCCACCCAATAGCCGTTTTCGCGAAGTAGTCCGGGATAGGTTTCAGCCCATGGAGTATTGAATTCTTTAAAACCTACATTGCCGTGGCGAGACATCCACTGGCCGGTGAAAAGGGTCGCTCGGCTGACTCCGCAGATGGCGGTGGTCACGCAGTTCTGTTTGAATCGCACGCCTCGTGAAGCAAGCGCATCGAGGTTTGGAGTCTTGACGATCGGGTTTCCAGCGACTCCCAAAGTATCGAAGCGCCAGTCATCTGCGAAGAGAACAAGCACGTTTGGTTTTTCAGTCGCAGCATGAAGACAGCTGATGAATGCCAGCACGGAGAAAAATGTAAAAAATTTCATAGGATCAGATTTCGATTTCACGGGTTTCCGCGGTGTCTTTTTGGGAGGCTACGATGCCCGTTAATGACTTACCATTCGGTTTATCTTCCCATTGTGTAAACAGCAGGCTGAAAACGTCCAGCCTTGGCTCGAACGGCATAAAGAATTTCGCCCGTAGCTTCGGCGATGATTTGGACAACTGAATTTTGTGCATCGCACCACAAAAAACCGTCTTTGAGAGCACGGCTTTCATTTCTGCTCCCGCCCAATATCGACTCCGTTTATTTAGAGATTTTTCCTGGCGCTCACCGAGTAGTTGCATCCCCGAAAGATCAATCGATTTTGAATCATACGCAGGATCCAAAATATGATCAGAGCGCGGTCCTATTTTAGGAATATTTCTACCTAAGTCGTAACCCATAGGCATCTATTTAGATTTCGCCTCTCGACTTAATCGAGGTCTAAATTCATTTTCCCTGTATGAATCAGCCGATACCGAAGCTCAAACAAGCCGTTCTTTATTGGCTGAAACTTGGTTTGATTAGCTTTGGAGGGCCGGCTGGGCAGATCTCGATCATGCATCGTGAGTTGGTTGAGAAGCGAAAATGGATTTCCGAAAGCCATTTCCTGCATGCCCTGAATTTTTGCATGCTCTTACCTGGTCCGGAAGCTCAGCAACTCGCGACCTATCTCGGCTGGCGGCTACATGGTTGGAGAGGAGGGCTGGCGGCCGGTGCATTGTTCGTGATTCCATCCGCTATCCTACTATTTGGACTCAGCTGGCTCTACATGGCGGGCGGCCATCTTCCATGGCTAGCTGCAATTTTTTACGGATTACTACCCGCCGTCATCGCAGTGATTCTCGCGGCTGTGATCCGGATTGGCGGTAAGACGCTGCGCAGCGAATCGCTGTGGGTGATCGCAGCGCTGTCATTTATCGGAATCTATTTTTTCAACATTTCTTTCATCCTCATTATTTTTGGAGCAGCGGTCGTTGGGCTGCTCAGTCATCAAATCTTTCCGAAACAATTTCCAGCGAGCAAAAGCCATGGTTCGTCGCATGAAGAAAATGAAATCGGATTTTTAAAACTCCCAGCTGTGCCCAAAGCAACTTGGGCGCGTGCTTTTAAAATCGTTTCGATTTCTGTCTCGCTATGGTTACTTCCGATTCTTGCTCTCGGAGTGTGGCTCGGCTGGCAAAGCGCTCCAGTCGCCCAAGGTGTGTTTTTCAGCAAAGCAGCGTTGGTGACTTTTGGTGGAGCATATGCAGTTTTGCCATACGTCGCCCAACAAGCCGTTGAGAATTTTTCTTGGCTCACGCATCCGCAAATGATGAGCGGCCTCGCCCTCGCAGAAACAACGCCCGGTCCGTTGATCATCGTGTTGCAATTTGTCGGCTTCGTGGGCGGTTGGCAAAATCCCGGCGAATTCAGTCCGCTGGCCGCGGCGAGCATCGGCGCCTTCATCACCACTTGGGTGACGTTTGTGCCGTGCTTCTTGTTCGTGTTTCTCGGGGCTCCTTATGTCGAAAGTCTACGTGACCTGCCACGCATCGGCGCTGCTCTGACCGCGATCAC
>CAWUUP010000255.1:0-9762 GCA_963925255.1 uncultured Luteolibacter sp. | reverse complement strand
ATGGACGGCGCAAACATGAACGCGCAAGTCGGGCTAACTTCGCCGGGCTTGATCGGCGCAGATGTTTGCCATTTAAATCTCCACAAAACCTTCTGTATCCCGCACGGCGGCGGCGGTCCAGGTGTTGGCCCAATCGGTGTTGCGAAACAACTCGTGCCCTTCCTTCCGGGTCACTTTGAAATGAAAGACAAGAGCCATGCTGTTTGCTCTGCTCCTTACGGTAGCGCATCCATTAACACAATTTCATGGATGTATATCGCCATGATGGGCGCCACTGGCCTGAAGACTGCCACCGAAATTGCGATCCTCAATGCGAACTACATGGCGAAACGTTTAGGAAATTATTTCCCGATTCTTTACACCGGGAAAACTGGTTTAGTTGCGCATGAGTGCATCATTGATGTCCGCCCGATTTCGGATCAATCCGGCGTCACGGTGGAAGATGTCGCTAAACGCTTGATGGATTACGGCTACCACGCTCCAACCATGTCATGGCCTGTGACTGGCACGTTGATGATCGAACCCACTGAATCCGAATCCAAAGTTGAACTCGACCGCTTCTGCGACGCGATGATTTCTATCCACGGCGAAATCCAAGAAATTATCGATGGGAAAATGGACGCTAACGATAACCCACTCAAAAACGCACCGCATACCAGTGCGGTGTTGTGTGGAAACGATTGGACGCATCCTTACTCACGCGAGCAAGCGGCCTTTCCGTTACCTTACCTCCGTAATCACAAGTTCTGGCCTACAGTTGCGCGCATCGACAATGTCCATGGAGATCGCAACCTCGTCTGCACCTGCGATTCCGTCGAGGCATACGCGACGGGTAATTAACCAGGTTTAGCGAGTCTTAATGGACCGCGTGACTCCACTCGCGCTCTTCAAAACAAGCGCGAGTGGACTCACGCGATCCAACTCATATCCAAGCTCAATAACTCCGTCCCCAGATCGCGATGGTCTGGTTTGGTTTTCCGGTGAGTAAGCATGTGCTACTTACCTTTCCTAACAGTTCTTTAGAAAGTCCTGCTTCTGGGATGGGTAAGCAACGTATAGCAATCTTGTGTTGTTTGGAAAGTTGCTCTTCCTCTTCGGGAGTTCCAGCCCACGCGGTGAGGAGCCAGCCCGGATTTTCTTTACTCCAGTGCGCATGAAAATCTTCTAAATCATTGCAGGCAATGATATTGGCATCGCGGAACTGGGTCGCATTCGTGAGTAGATTATTATGAATCTCCTGCAATAAATTCGGCACGATCTGGATGAACTCTTCTTTGTCCATGAAGCTTTTTTCTGTCGGCACTTGATCACGTCGTTGCATACAGACTTTACGGGATTCAATATCACGCGGCCCAATCTCGATACGGATCGGCGCGCCTTTTTTCACCCAGTCCCATTTTTTCTGTCCCCCCTGTAAATCACGAGTATCGACGTGGACGCGGATCGGATCACCATGGAATGTGCGGGTAGCTCTCAGAGTTTCCGCCAGTGCCTGACATGCTGCAAGCACGGCCTCTTTCGTGTCTTCCTTAGGAGTGACCGGAATGATCACAACCTGTTTCGTGGCAACGCGTGGCGGAAGCACTAATCCATCGTCATCCGAGTGCGCCATGATCAAGGTGCCGATCAAACGTGTGGAAACTCCCCATGATGTCGTGTGCGCAAAGTCCTGCGCTCCATCCCTACCCGTGAAAGAAATATCCTGCGCTTTAGAGAAATTTTGTCCGAGATAATGAGACGTTCCGGCTTGGATCGCTTTCTTATCCTGAACCATCGCCTCGATTGTTAGAGTCATGTCTGCGCCGGGGAAGCGCTCGTTCTCGGTTTTCTCGCCGGGAATGACAGGGATCGCCAAATGATCACGAAGAAACTCTTCATACAGAGCGTGAATCATGCGCGTTTCAACAATGGCTTCCGCTTTGGTTTCATGAGCGGTGTGACCTTCTTGCCAGAGAAACTCTGCGGTTCTTAAAAACAAACGTGGCCGCATTTCCCAGCGCATCACGTTCGCCCATTGATTGATCAGCAAAGGTAGGTCCCGATACGATTGCACCCAACGCGCAAACGCCGCGCCGATGATGGTCTCTGAAGTCGGACGGATCACGTAAGGCTCCGCGAGTTCACCGGTCGGGATCATCTTGGTTTTTCCTGTGACCTCATCTTTCACCGCTTCAAGCCGATGATGCGTCACCACGGCACATTCTGTTGCAAAGCCTTCTGCGTGCTCCGCTTCTTTTTCCAAATACGACAAAGGAATCAACAAGGGAAAATACGCGTTCTCATGCCCTGTCGCTTTGAAACGCCTGTCGAGCTGCTGCTGAATTAGCTCCCAAATCCCATAGCCCCAAGGCTTGATCACCATGCAGCCACGGGTTTCTGAGTTCTCTGCTAAATCAGCAGCTTTGATGACTTGTTGATACCACTCAGGAAAATCCTGCTCACGGGTCGGTTGGATGGCGGTTTGGGATGCGGACATGACGTTACGCAAACTCTTTCCATCCCGCTCAACTTTGCAAGCCACTATCCGCCCGCAGGATCTTCAAAAAGAGAATTTTTAATGGTTTTTAAAGGAGCGTGAACAGAGCTTCAACCTAGGAAATCACAAAAAGCGACTAAAACATCTTAAACATGGGTATAAACAGTCACCCCACTAGTCTCTAGCTAGCACAGCCCCGAAACTTATTATTTGATCATGTGGATTTGCAATATGCACATGTGTCCCCATGTTGATTAAAATCTGTCAGATCTATTGTCATTCATTAAGACCTTGAAGTGAGTTACTGATCTTGAAGTTGAGCTTACTGAACAACATTCAGAATCGCCTGATCCAGCGCGTCTATTCCGAACTGTATTTCTTCTTGGCTCACAGAGAGCGGAGGCATGAATACAACGGTATCAAGGATGTTTCTTGTAAGTAAGCCGTGGGCTCTCGCTGCTGCGGTGATCTTGAACCCAAGATCTTTTTCAAATTCGATTCCAGCAATCAGGCCGCATTGCCGGAACTCGAGAACTGAAGAATGTTTCAATTTTAAATCCGTTAAAGACTGATGTAGGCAATGAATCTTTTCTGGTAGATTTTCTAGAACGCGATCGCTCTCAAAAAGATCTAATGAAGCTAAAGCAGCAGCGCATCCGATGGGGTTGGCGGTATAACTATGTCCATAGTAGAACGCATTTTCCACAGGTCCGAGAAATGATGAATAGACATCCTTGGTAGTTAACGTTGCAGCAAGCGGAACTGAACCGCCAGTGATGCCTTTAGCTAGACACAGAAAATCCGGAATTACATTTTCCTGTTGGCAGGCAAACATGGTTCCTGTGCGGCCAAAGCCAGTCATTACCTCATCAAGGATCAAGTGGATTCCATTTTCAGATGTCCATTCGCGTAGCTTCTTGAGCATGCCTTTTGGCCAAGGACGCATTTCGTTTACCCCTTGTATCAATGGCTCAATAACTACTGCGGATACAGTAGGTGTAAACACCATGTCTAAGTTATCGATAGACGAAAGGAATTCGGTTTCAAATCCTGAAGATCGGAAGCGGGAGAAGAAACGATTCACTCCACTAAGCGAAGCCGCACCTAGCGTATCGCCGTGGTAAGCGTTCTGGAATGCAAGGAAACGAGTTCGTTTTTCCTGACCTGTTTGCATCCGCGATTGCAGTGACATTTTAAGTGCAACCTCTACTGCAGTGGAGCCGTTGTCGGAAAAGAATACCCGTTCGAGTGATTTCTCGGGAAAATAGGAAACCAACTTTTCCGCTAACTTTGATGCCAGTGGATGACCCAAGCCTAGATATGAAGAGTGATCTAAAGTAGCCGCCTGCTTGGCGATCGCTTCAGCAATCTCAGGACGGCAATGACCGTGGATATTTGTCCAGATCGATGAGTTACCATCGAGGTATTTATTGCCATTCGCATCGTAGAGCCAGACGCCTTCAGCGCGCACGATCATGACAGGATGGTGCTCAGGGCTGCACCAATCATCCTGAGGAGTGAATGGATGCCAGCAATGGGCTTTGTCTGCTGTTACGGGATCGAACACGAAGAAAGTATTAACTGCGAATCCGACTTTGCCAAGGCTACGACGAACAAGTGAACGCGAATACTAAATGAGCTTTAGTGAATCTTTATCCACAGCGAAGCGGATTCTGTTTAGACGCAGTTTACGTAGTCAATGAACGCGAATTTTTCATCAAAAAATGGCGGACGAAATGAATCGCCCGCCCTTTTTTCTAAGTGGAATTCAGTTTAGTAAGCCTGCAAAAGCTTTTCTTGATGTCCAAAGCAAGAATAGTGGAAGGATTGCGATGAGTGAGACCACGGGATCCGCAAAACCTGCGCCTTTGGTGAGGAAGACGTGAAAGGCGAGGATGTTGATAATGATCGGCCCAAGGACTAATAAACCGAAGTTACGAGTTTTCGGTATGGCGACTAGGACTCCACCTAAAATCTCCAAGCTTTTCACGAACACAAGGTAGCCAGTTGGGTAAAGCGCTGCAAAGAAAAGGGCTGGCGGCGAACCCTCTGGCGGGTTAGTTGGCGATGGCAGGAAATTAAGGAAAAAATTAAGTCCGAAAATCAAGAATAACAGACCAAGTAGGCCTCCGACGATGTTTGATGTACATTTCATATTTTTAGTGAATTAGGTTGAGTTAGGCGAGATCAAAGAGAAGAGCCTCTGAGTCTTCTTTGGCAGTGAAAATGAAGGTGCCTTCGGATTCAGCGCTAGCGGCGTCACCGGGTGAAAGCGTTACCTCATTGGCAGTGAGCTCGCCTTTGATGAGCTGCAACCACAACCCGCGGCCACTTGCTAGGTTATGAGAAATGCTCTGTCCTGCTGGGATATGAACTCGATACACATCGGCGTCCTGATGAATTGTCGCGGAGTCTTCTCTGCCGTCCGAAGAGATCACGAGCACTTTCGGATCGATTTCTGAATTGGCGGATGGATGCCACTCGGTGTAGGATGGCTGAAGTCGATTCGCGTTCGGCTGAATCCAAATTTGCAGTAAATGCAGCGGCTCGGAGCGAGATGGATTGAACTCGGAGTGGGTTACTCCTGATCCCGCGCTCATGAGTTGGATCTGTCCCGGTTTCAGTTCACGACCATTTCCCATGCTATCTTTATGGGCGATCGTCCCGGAAACGACGTAGCTGAAGATTTCCATTTCTCGGTGAGGGTGAGTTGGGAAACCAGCACTCGGAGCGACAACATCTTGGTTGATCACACGTAAGCTGCGAAAGCCCATATGCGCGGGATCGTAGTAATCGGCGAAGCTGAAGGTGTGATAGCTGTCCAACCAACCGTGATTGGCGTGACCGCGTTCAGATGATCTGCGGATGGTGAGTTCGTTGGTGTTTGTTTTCATAACAGAGTCACAATGTCACGAGTTAGCAAAATTTCATAATACCACCTAGTTTAGAAGTTTATGCATTTAAGTTATGAACTTGCATGGAGAAATTTCAAGGCTAGAAAACGTTTATGGAATTTCACCAACTCCGGTATTTCGTCGCTGCAGCAGAGGAGCTCAGCATGTCGCGCGCGGCGGAGCGAGTGCATGTTTCGCAGCCGGCGCTGAGTCGGCAGATTCGGTTGTTAGAAGAAGAGATCGGCTCCGAGCTGTTTCACCGGATCAAGCAACGCATCTATCTGACGGATGCGGGAACATTCTTTTTAGCGAGGGCGCGGCAGCTTTTGTGTGATTCAGAGATGGCGTTGCAACATACGCAGGAGCAGTTCGGTGGGATGAAGCGCACTTTGCGGCTCGGATTTCTTTCGCCGTTCCTCGATGATTTGATCGCGCCTGTGGTTCGTGAGTTTCAACAGCGTCACGCACGTTCAAAAGTCAGCTTGTTCGATCTTTCGCCGCGCGCGCAGTTGGATCGACTGCGTTTGCGAGAGCTTGATCTCGGTATTCTTGCCAATCTTGAAGACGATGAGCGGAAACAATTCGAAGTTCGCACACTTACGCGGCATCGATTTATCGCGGTGATTCCATCGACGCACCAACTCGCACGTAGAAAGTCACTGAAACTAGCCGAACTTAAAAATGACAAATGGGTATCGCTATCGAATGCGTATTTCCCAAAGCGTCGTGAATTTCTCATTGGGACTTGCGAGGAAGCAGGGTTCACTCCTCACATCACAGCGGAGATGGATTCCTTACCGATGATGCTGGCAGAAATTGGCACCGAGGGAGGAGTTGGTATCATGCCAGCGCATGCCGCAAAACTTCCTCATAGTGGCTGCGCACTGATACCATTTAGCTCGCCCGCTGTTTATGCAGAGCTCTTTTTAATTCTACCAAAAAACACGACCCGAAGCGCAGAGATGGAAACCTTGATCGCACTTATTTCCGAGCGGGCGAGACAGCTCTGAATTTATTTCCCGTCCCACTCTGCATCTTGAATGGCCATGAGTCGTTTGACTTCGTCTGGGCGCTCGGCCGCGAGGTTATTCTTTTCGTATGGATCGGCTTTCAAATCGTAAAGTTCGATCTCGGTGGGAATCGTGTGGAAAGGCTTACTAGGTTTTAGAGAGGTCGGGATGATCAGTTTCGACCAGCCATTAATCACGACACGCGCATACAAACTTTTTGCTGGTTGTTTAAGATCTGCAATATCGTGATCATATGATTCTACGAAAATGGATTTCCTTGCGGTCATGGCATCGCGATCGATGAGATTAAGTCCTGTTATATCTTTTGGAGTTTCGATACCTGCGATTTTAAGAATGGTGGGAGCAAAATCGATGATATGAGCGAGTGTCTTATCGTCGCGTAGGGGTTTCACTTTTTCAGGCCAACGGACGAACATCGGAGTGCGAATTCCTCCCTCATAAGGAGTCATTTTGGCGCGACCGCCTCGATAACCTTTTTCGGCATTCCAGCCATTATCTGCAAGATAGAGGATTACGGTATTTTTCTTCAGGTCATTTTTGGTGAGATAATCATCGAGTTCGCCACAAGTGTTATCGAACCACTCGATCATCGCATAATATTTCTCTGCAGCGGGCGTGAGACCTTTGCCTGTGTATTTATCTAAAATTTCTTTCGGCGGAGTGTGAGGATCATGTGGCATGAGTGGAGCGTACCAAATGAAGAAGGGCTTGTTTTCTTTGCCTGATGTTTCGATGAAATCATAGATCGGCTTCATGCCCCCGCGGCCAATTTTTAATCCATCGCCACCGTGACGCCCTTCTTTATCGGTCATTCCCTGGGTGAATCCGACATCTTTGTAAGTGGCGTTCCAGAGTTTTCCGGTTTGGAGTGTGAGATACCCATGTTCGCTAAGTGTTTTGGGTAACATTACGGAATGATCTAACAGCTGATTTAATAAGGGCTGTCTGGTTGATCTGTCTCCAGCACCAGCGGCGAGATCATTTCCGGTTATACCATGGTTTCGTGGGAGTTTGCCGGTGAGTAAGCTCGCGAGTGATGGCGAGCAAACTGGCATGACGTAACCTCGAGTGTAAACTAAGCTTTCAGCTGCGATCCGATCCAGATTTGGAGTCTTGATCACCTCATGTCCCATGAAGCCATAATGATTGAATGACTGATCATCCGAGATAATCAGGATGATATTTGGGCGATCAGCTTTGTCCTCGGAAAGGCCGACGGAACAGGTGAAAATGAGTGTGAGAAGTAAGGAGAAAAGTTTCATGCGCTTATTTATACTTATTTGATACGTAAATATTTCGCTATCTAAGTCTTTAGCTTTCTAATAGTTCTGCGCCTTTGATTAAACGGCAGAATTCTTTTTTGCTCACATCATGCAGTGTGCCTTCCGTTGCTTCTGGGGAATCGGTTTCTTTATAACGGATCCCGAGGCGTTCCCAGATGACGATGCGGAAATATTGGTCACCCTTTTTCCAGAGTTGATTTTGTGCGAGTTGGATCATGGGTCAGTATGGGATTGTGCAGAGGTTTTGTAAATCTGCTGGGGTGGTGATTTTTGGATTGGGAGAGGTGGAGGCGATAAGTTGAGTTTTCACAGAGATGGTCTCAAGTGCGGATGTTTCATCGGTGACAGAGAGATTTTCTTTGAGCACATGCTCATAGGCAGAACGAATGAGGTCGGCTCGAAAAATTTGTGGAGTTTCGATAAACCAGAGGTTTTCGCGAGAGACGGGGGACTCAGTGAAGCCATCGGCATCTGAGCGTTTTAATGTTTCAGTGACGCGGCGTGCGAGCGAGGCAGCTCCATGGGTTTTGGCGGCGGCAATCGTCGCAAGGATGTCGGCTTGCGAAACGAGAGGCCGCGCCGCGTCGTGCACGGCGATGAGTTCTGTTTTTGGAGATACGGCAGCGAGGCCGTTGGCGACGGAGAGATGGCGCTCGGTACCGCCATCGACGCGGCGAACAGGTTTGGTGAAAGTGGTTGAATCTAACAAGGCGAAGCGTTCTGGCGGGCAGATCACGAGGATTTCGGAAATCGCATCACAATCGAGAAAAACTTTGAGGGTGTGCGCGAGCACGGGTTTACCATTGAGCAAAGCGGCGAGCTTGTCGGAGCCCATGCGCTGACTGCTACCGGCGGCAACGAGGATGGCGGAGATTTCAGGTTTCAAAGTTTGATAGCGCAAATTGAAGCGGAAATAAGCACGGAGTGCCAAAGAAAAAGCCCCTCCCGTAAAATCGGATGGGGCTTCGGTTTAAATTTTAGCAAAGCAGATTAAGCGAGTGCGAGAAGCTTGGCTTTCAGTTGCTCTTTGGTAACGTTGGCGCCAACGATCTGATCTTTCACTTCGCCGTTTTTGAAGAACAGGAGAAGGGGAATCGATTTGACGTTGTATTTTACAGCAAGGCTGCGGGCGTCATCGACATTGACCTTGGTGATTTTTGCCTGTCCTTCAACTTCAGTAGCGAGTTGCTCGAGGACGGGGCCGATCATTTTGCAAGGACCACACCATTCGGCCCAGAAATCGACGAGAACGGGTAGATCGGAATCGATCACTTCGGATTGGAAACTATCTTCGGTAAGGTTAAGTGCCATGAATGGAACTTGAAACCAGAGAACTCATTCGTCAAGGGCGCGAAGGTAAAAAACTTCAATAAGGCCGTGGATTAGAAAGTAGGCGCGATGTCAGGCAAGTTGGCGCCCACATAAACGATATAAGCCAAACCAGCAGCGGCTAGAGTATTTAGAATTCCGAGAATCATCTTAGGTGAATTGGGGATTAAGGTGTTTCAAGGATTTGCATCCAGTCACCTGGGTATTCGAAGTCATCAGCATTGAGCCAGATGTTGGACATTTTAAGCTGAAGGCTGAGAACAACGATTGCAGCGACTAGGCCGACGCCAGCAAGGATTTTGGTGAAGGTTGATGACCCGCTTTCGATATCATCTTGCTCTGGGGTAGAGAGAGTTGCTTGTCTAATGGTTGCGGCACCTGGGGAAGAAGGTGATAAAGGTCTGGTAGCTGAACCAATCGGGGAGAGAGGTTTCGTGGGCGGATTGAGTGAAACGGTCGCCTTTGGAAGAGATGCTGTCTGAGCTAAGGGGGAAGTAGGAGCGGTTGGTGTGGCCATTCCCAGAGGCGGTGCGCCGGCAGTCTTAAGAGCGATGGTTGGCGCGCCGACTGGAGCGTTAGACGTTGCTAGCTTAACCGTAGGCATGCCAGCTGTAGGCATTGAAAGCGGTTTAGTCGCTGCGCCAATAGGTGTGAGCGGTTTGGTGCCGGCACGCACAGTTGACGTAAGCGGAATCGTCGGAGCTCCAGTTGCCAACGGCGCTCTGGCTGGCGCTCCTGCTGTCGGAGTG
>CAWUUP010000254.1:0-6975 GCA_963925255.1 uncultured Luteolibacter sp. | reverse complement strand
GACGGCTTTGACGAAGAATGACATGAAGCCAAGTTTCACTCCGTGTTTTTTAAGGAAATCATCCTGGACGCTTTTGCGCAGTTCCATCACTGCGGTCATATCGACCTCGTTGAAAGTGGTAAGAATCGCGGCGGTTTGTTGAGCGTTGACCAAATGCGTTGCGATCTTGCGACGCAGCATCGACATCTTACGGCGTGTGGTTCGTCCATCCTCTGATGCGGCAGCGGTTTTCACTTCGGCTCTTGTTGCAGTAAGAACTGAGAAGTCAGGTTTTGGACGAGACGACTCGCTGACGGGCTGAGGAGCGGGTGTTGGAACTGCTGCAGGTGCTGTAACTGGCGCGAGTTTTGGCGCCGAGGCTACGGCTGAGCCTTTACCCGGAGCGATCATACCGATGACTTTTCCAATCGAAACTTCCTCTCCCTCGGGAACAAGAATCTTTAGCGTCCCAGCAACAGGTGCTTCGAGCTCGTTAGATACTTTATCTGTCTCCAAGGTTACGAGAATTTCGCCTTTTTCGCAGTAGTCTCCATCCTTCTTCCGCCAAACAGCCACGTTGGCTGAGGTGATCGACTCACCAGCAGCTGGCACGACGATCTCCACGGATTGACCGCTTGTTTCTAGTGTTGCAGGAGCAGGTAATGTAGTAGCGGCAACGGATGGAGCCTCAACGACAGGTGCGGAGCCTCCGACTGCAGGTGCAAGTTGTCCAATCACAGTTCCGATCGAAACTTCTTCACCTTCACCTACAGAAATCGTCAAGATTCCGTCAGCCTCGGCTTCAAGTTCATTGGAAACTTTATCAGTTTCTAAGCTCACGAGAGCCTCGCCTTTTTTGACGAAGTCGCCGTTGCTCTTATACCATTTCGCGATGTTCGCGGAAGTGATGGATTCGCCGGCGGCCGGCACTTTAATATCGATGGCCATGATAGAGGTGGTTTGAATAAAAAAATTAGATTTCGAAAGCTTTTGTTAGAAACGCTTTTAGTTCGCGATAATGCATGGCTTTAGAACCAGCAGCAGGACTCGAACCAGGTTTGCGACCCGCGTATGCTGGCCAGACACCGAGTGTGGCTTCCAGTTGTGGTGCAACATAGGTCCATGCTCCCATGTTTTTGGGTTCTTCTTGGCACCAAATGAAGCTCTCAACACTAGCGAACTGCGCGATGATCGCTTTAAGCATTTCGCCGTGGAATGGATAGAGCTGCTCAATACGAATGATCGCCGTATCAGAAATTGTGTGATCGTTCCGATAAGCAACGAGATCGTAGTAAACTTTTCCAGAGCAGAGAACGACGCGTTTCACTTGATCTGGATTTTCAAAGACCATGTTGTCCGGAAGAATTTCTTGGAAACAGGTTCCTTCAAGGAAATCTTCTTCGCTTGAAACAGCCTCCGGTCTACTGAGTAGACTTTTCGGAGTCATCAGCACAAGAGGCTTGCGGAAATCGCGACGTTTCTGACGGCGCAATGCATGAAAATACTGAGCAGGTGTCGTGAAGTTACCAACGATGAGGTTTTCCTCAGCACAGAGTTGAAGGAAGCGCTCAAGACGTGCACTCGAGTGCTCTGGACCCATGCCTTCGTAACCGTGTGGTAGTAACATGACCAGGTCACTCGGTGTCTGCCATTTCGATTCTGCAGAAGCGATAAACTGATCGATGATCACCTGCGCGCCGTTTGAGAAATCTCCAAACTGAGCTTCCCACATTAGCAACATACTTGGGTAGGAAAGTGAATATCCGTAGTCGAACCCGAGCACTGCAAACTCCGAGAGCAAGGAGTTGTAAACGCAGAACTTCGCTTGATCCTCTGAGAGATTTTGTAGCGGGATGTAACGCTCACGAGTTTCGTAATCATAAAATACCGCATGGCGATGCGAGAACGTGCCGCGTCGGCAATCTTGTCCCGAAAGTCGGACCGGCGAACCTTCTAACAGTAGCGAACCAAAAGCAAGCGACTCAGCAAACGCCCAGTCAATCGGACCACCATTTGCAAGAGCTTCCACCCGTCGTGGAATGAAACGTTTTTCTAATGTTGGATTTAGGCTGAAATTTTCTGGGACGGATGTAAGAACTCTTCCGATCTCTTGCAGCATGTCGCGATTGATTCCCGTGGCGACTGGTGCGTGGGTATAGCTTGGCTGAATGATCGCGGTTGATCCGCTGAACACCGTGCGATCACCTGCTTCAGAGAGCTCAACCATGGTTTTATAACCATCTTCAAGTTTATCCCAGATCACTTGTTCTAAATCATCGGCTTCTTTCTGAGACAGAACGCCATCGGTCACGAGCTGACGTTTGTAAACTTGTCCAAAAGTCTCGCGCGCTGCGATTTGCTTCGCAACCAATGGCTGAGTGAATGCTGCTTGGTCTGCCTCGTTATGTCCTTGGCGGCGGTAGCAATACATGTCGATAACGATGTCGCGTCCGAATTTCTGGCGGAACTCGAGAGCGAAATGTGCAGCCCAGTAAAGTTCCATAGGCTCTTCGCCGTTCACATGAAGAATCGGTGCTTCGATCATTTTCGCAACATCAGTCGCATAGGCGGATGAACGGGCATCGGCTGGCATCGTGGTGAACCCAATCTGGTTGTTGATGATCAAATGGATCGTGCCGCCCGTGCGATAACCTGGAAGCTGAGAAAGATTCAGAACTTCAGCAACCGAACCCTGACCAGCGAAAGCAGCATCACCGTGAATTAAAATTGGCAACACGCGTTTGCGATCTGTCGAGACTCCATCATCACCGAGCACCCGTTGACGTGCGCGGGCCTTACCTTCAACCACTGGATTGACAGCTTCAAGGTGGCTGGGGTTTGCTGCGAGACTCACCCTTACGTTCCCATCCGGAAACTGACGAACGCTCTCATAGCCTAAATGGTATTTCACATCGCCATCACCGGCGACCAAGCCCGGCTCATAGTCCGGAGTGAATTCATAAAGTAAGGTCGTCAGGGATTTCTTCACGAAATTCGCGAGCACATTCAATCGACCGCGGTGAGCCATGCCCATTTCGATTTCAAGCACGCCTTGGTTTGGGCAGTTTTCCAAAAGCGCATTGAGCACAACCATCGCACCTTCGCCGCCTTCCATGGAGAATCTCTTTTCGCCAAGGAATCGTTTAGCTAGGAAGTTTTCAAATGTTTCAGCTTCTAATAACCATCGAAGTGATTTCACCTGTAAATCATTTGATTTTTCGGCGCCATTCAAACCATGACGCTCGATCTTTTCACGCACCCAATGACGCACCGTCGTATTGTGGATGTGCATGAACTCGAAACCAATCTTACCAGAATAGGTCGTTTTCAATGCTGCCACCATTTGCGTGAGTGGCATCTTCGCGCCGTCCAGGAAAAATGGATTCGATGCCTCGCGTGCCATTTCCTGTTCGGTGAACTTATATTCGCTGATCGAAAGACGTGGATTAACTTCTGCGGTGTCATCCAACGGATTGATCTGCGCTTGGGTGTGACCGAGGGTCCGATAATTATACACCAAACTGACAACTTTACCGTTAAATTCGATATCCGACGCTGAAAGTGCTTGAGTGCCGGTCGAGCTAGTCTCCCCTGCTTCCTTTTTCTTGAGTTGCGCTACCCCTAATTCAAATCCCTCGAAAAAAGCAGACCATGTCTGATCCACAGATTGCGGATCCTCGCACCATTGTGCGTATTTTTCGTCTAGTAAGTCCGCATTGAGTCGCGCCGAAACCGTTGAGTTCATGTGTTTGAAAATAATTGCGTGCTCGGTTTAGCTTTCAGGCTTGCCCTCGGCGCGCAGGCATTAGTTAAAGGTCTCGCAGGCTTGCGTCAATCATTGCAGACTGAAAATATAGCCGCCGCCACAAATCGCATGATCGAAGTCTCCAACCTCTCAAAACGCTACGGACGCCACCTCGCCGTCCGCGATATCTCATTTTCTGTATCGAAAGGAGAAATCGTCGGCTTCCTTGGTCCCAACGGTGCAGGAAAAACTACTACACTACGGATGCTGACCGGCTTCTTACCTCCGTCCAGCGGAACCGCTACAATCGCTGGTTTTGATATCTTTCGAGACTCCATCGAAGCCCGCAAACGTATAGGCTACATGCCAGAAAACGTCCCACTTTATGAGGATATGCGGGTCCGAGAATACCTCTCTTTCCGAGCTAATCTCAAGGGACTCAAAGGCAGCGAAGCTCGCCGCCAAGTCGCCCATGTCATCGATACTTGCGGTCTCGAAAGTGTGCGCAAAAAAATGATCAAAGCCCTATCCAAAGGCTACCGGCAAAGGGTCGGCTTGGCAGATGCTCTTGTCCACCAGCCCGAGCTCCTTATTCTCGACGAACCCACCAACGGCCTCGATCCCGTCCAAATCCGCCAGATCCGCGAGTTGATCAAGCGCCTTGCCCTAAATCATACGGTCCTTATTTCCACTCACATCCTATCTGAAGTCGAAATGATCGCAGATCGCGTCATCATCATCGATAACGGCCAAATCAAGGCTGCGGACACTCCGCAAAACCTGATTAATGAGATGCGCACCGCAGGCCGCGTGAACACCGAAATCCAAGCACCCATCGAAGCCGCAACCGCAGATCTCGCAGCTATCAACAGCGTGAAAAAAGTCACTTCCGAAATCCTAGAGGATGGATGGATTCATTTCACCCTCTGGTCGGACTCAGGCACGGACACACGCCAGTGCATTCACAAAGTCTGTATCGACCACAAATGGCCGCTACGCTCCCTCGTCAGGCAAGAATCTAAACTTGAAGACGTTTTCGTTGAGCTGACTCGCAAGGACTAAACCGCGCGCTGATTCTATACTGGCACACTCCGCTCTAGAAACTAAGGGTTGAGCACATCTATAAAAATCAACACCCTCGCGCTTGCCGCACTCACTGTTTTTATCACTACCAATTGGATCAGTCCATAATCATGATTTGGGATAAGAAAAAGCAAACCCAACAATCATCTTTCAGACGAATTTCAGGACCGATGCAAAAGATGTAGGTTTCATCGCTGCATCACCTTCGAGACCTCAGTTAGAGGAATCGGGAAACGGGGCGATTAATACGCTAAAGGAAATCACAGCGACTTATGGGACGACTGGCAGTTCTTTCTCAATAGGCTGTTCGGCACCTACTGGGTGATGCGTCAATCCAATGTCCCTATTGTAAAACAAAAAGCTCGTTGCGGGATACGACGCCACCTTGTGAATCGCCCGCTCCGGAAATGATCTGGTCGTATGGTTAGAAGTGGAGTAGCGAAGCCGTTTGGACAAATGACATCGCGAAACATAAAGCCAGCCTGCTACAATCTTTGAAACCACCTGATTCAACTGGACCAAAACATGGTGGCTCACGGAATTTGAGGATCAATGGAAATATGAGAACGCCGCAGGCGATGTCTATTTCTCGCCCGATTCTGAGGAAATTGTTATAGATCTTAGAAGTTTCGGCGGACATCCACCCTTCGATGCAGTCTTTCTAGGAATACTGTTTTTTTACGGGATGCGGACTCTGCTACCAAGGCGACAGACTGCTATCTAAAGGTTTTTCTGCATTGAGAAGAAGCTATCACCCAAATCAACTCTTCGCGGGCTTGCATGTCAGCCTCACAAGCGTTTTGATAGCTGCATGGAGTCACACGAGTGGAATGAGCGGACTGAGGAAGGGAAACGGTTTTACCGAGGAAATTTTCACGGAAATGAGTGGAAGATTCTAACTACTTTAAAAACGGATCCCGATTGGAAATTCCTCGAACAACCCACAGAAGAAGTTTGGAGAGCCTTGCGTGATATCGTCTGGAAGAAATATCAGCGTAAGCGTTGCCCATGGGAACGAGTGAACTCTATCGACAAGATTCTTGGTGATGATACCCCGCAGTAATTCTCAAGAAACGATTTCATTCCTCTGCTATTTTAAAAAATAGCCACTGCCAGAAAAAAGGGATTCATGTTGAGTAAGAAGATTCGGTAAAACCAAGTCAGCACGCAACGCAGCCTGGCTATGAAGACATTTAAGGAGTTCGACGTTGTATTCACCACCGAGAGATGGCAAACGGCTCAATCGGCTTCCTACGCTTTGGCCGCCGTCTTCGCTCCAGAGACCGATTGACTAGTAAGTTACGGCCACGATAAATAAACCCAAATCCTCTCACTTTTATGAACCATAAACTGGTAGGATGCTAACTTCATAGGCTTGCGAACCAAATGAAGTATTTCAAAAAATTCTTGTCTTAATCGCCTAATAAAAGCAATTTCCTCTAGTTCTAAGCAGATGGATTCACCTAATTCCAGCTTTCCGAAAGGCATGTTCTTTGGACTATGCCTCTTTCTAAATATTTCTCTCTCTCAGGCGCAGCAAGAATCGGAGATCATACGCCTTGAATTCAACGAAGCCAATCAGGTCATTGGCTACGACTTCGTCAATGCAGTCACTGGATGGAATGATTATTTCAATGCTGGCTTTCGAGGCGGCACCTCATCCATCGGCATCCTTGAAGCTGGTCAAGCATGGTTTGGCCACGAAGTCTTCATACGCCCCCCTGGTTCACCCCCAGCCTTCACCACGTGGACCAATCCGACAGCAGCTGCCATCAACGAAATCGATTACCATGCAACGACCGTCGCTCACGTTCTGGCAGGGAGCGGCTACATTCCTGACAATGGCGGTTCCTATACCTACGCAGGCTTAGGTATGGCGCCAGAAGCCCGTTTAGTATCTGGAGGAATCGCCACATCATTTTCATCTGATGTCAACAGCTTGGGCTCCTTCGATATCTCCACAGAATCCATTATTGCTGGCTATAAAGAATTTTTCCGTGGAGCAAATGTCGGTAAGCTCGACGTCATCAACAGCAGTTGGGGCGGCAATGGCGCGGCAAATTCCCTAGAGTCTTTGAGCTTGGATGGACTTGCATTTCAAAATTCAAGCGTCGCTCACGTGATCTCTGCTGGTAATGGCGGCGTCGCAGAAGTTTCTTCACCCGCAA
>CAWUUP010000253.1:0-3691 GCA_963925255.1 uncultured Luteolibacter sp. | reverse complement strand
GGTTTCCAACATAAACGCGGCGGTTCTCGACAGTTGAAGGATCTCCTCCACGGGGACGATTTCCATTTTTGCTCGAACGCTCACGGCCTTGTTTTTTGCCTTCTGAGTTGTCACGTGTTTCGTTGTTGTTGCCTTGATCCGTGCGCGCATCGCGGGTTTTGCTACGGCGTGGTTCGCGGGTTTGCTTGGTCTCGGAAACACTCGGGCGACGCTCCGGACGGGGCGGCCTGACAGGTTCTTTTTTACCTAAACCAATGGATTTGAGGAGTTTCTGCCACCAACTCAGTTTTGGAGTTGGCATGGCACGTCGTTGCTGGGAATTGCCAGAGCCTTGGCGGCCAGATCGATTTCCACCGCCGGACTGACGTCCTTCGTTGTTTCCACGGTTTGAGTTGTTGTTTTTATTACGGTTTTGCCCTCCGCGTGAGCGGCGGCGACGGCTTTCTCCCTCATTCTGGGAGTTTTGTGTATCAGTTGACATGGTTTCGCATGGGTCAGTGTTTTACGGACGGCCCGGCGCGTTGGGTGGTTTGTATCCCCAGCATTGCAGGAACGGACCTGCGCGCAATTACCGTGGCTATCGATCGCCAGCTTTTTGGTGCTGGAACAAGCCCCCGCAACTGTTGCGGAAAAGGTCTTGAAGGAATCGATTGCCGGCAATCTGCGCCGCCATCCGTAAGCAAGGAGGTCCCGGATTTCCTGGCAAAACCTTAAGATTCGAGTTTCACGAGGAAAAACAAATGTTTGGAGAAAAAGGGTGCCGGATGCGGACATCGGAGATAAGGGGACTCCTGCTCGCGCGGGAACGTAGGCAGGATTCTGCGTTTGGCAAGGAGTTCTTTGTTTCTTGTTCTTAGTAATTAATACTTAGTTCTTGGTTCGAAACAATGCGGTGCGAAGCCTAACCAAGAACTTCCGAGTCTCTCAAGGCGTAGAGAACGAATGTTCCAAATGATCGTTTTGCGATAGAAGTGTGTAGTCGTCGTATTGCACTTTCGGTGCTGGAGGCCAAAAGACGCACTGCTGAATGGATTGAACGATCCATTTCATACAAGATTCAGCCGATTTTAGATCTTCTTGGGAGAATGAGCTCCATTCGACGAATCCGACCTCTTTTTCGGTCGATCCTAGTTTGATGTAGCAGGGAATGGGGACTCCAGTGGAGTTTTTACTCTCGGCAAGTGCGTAGAGGGGGAGCTGAAGGTTTTTCCAGAGAAAATTGGCAGAAGCTTTTCCGTCTATCGCCTCGTGGATGGCTGGGGAGTTTTCGGCGAGGTGCGGCGGGATTTTGGTTTTAGCGGTGATCTTTTTGCGATGCTGGGATTCCGTCTTATCGACTTTGCCGGTTTTGTAATCGATCACGCGTAGCTGACCGGTTTCTCGGTGACGGTCGATCCGATCGATAGTTCCGTTGATTTTGAGATTTGAGGTATCGAAGGAGATTTTACGTTCCGCATCGATGACCTCCCAGCCTTCTAGGATGCTATCTACTTGCTTGTAAGCGAACCATTCTAGGCGTTGTCGCATGGAGTGGACTTGAATACGAACAGCAAGTGGTGGATGATTCCCAAACTGACCGAAAATTGTTCGGTTCAATACGGCATCGAGATAGGCGATCAGATCATCGGGTTTAGAGAGCTGTCGGGCCTCGGTATCTTTACCCCAGATTTCCAACACTTTGTGGGTGATGGAACCGAAGTCGCGGTGATTCATTTCTCGGCGATCCGGCTCTGGTAGAGAGGTTCTTACGATGTGTTTTAGGTAAAAGCGAAATGGGCAGGCAAGGTAATCGCTAAACGAGGTGACGCTGAGTTTTTCGGGGAGTTCGACTTTCGGTGTTTGCCAGGTGATATCGCGTGTCCAAATGAGATTGGCTTCGGGAGGCTCGATCTCGCGGAATAGGTTGTTGACCGTGGTGACAAGTTGGATTTTAGGAACTTTGAGCAATAAGCTCGAGGGCAAGTAGGTTTCTCCGTTTGTGCCGTTTTTTCCGCAGAACAGATAAGCGGAGCCGTTAGTCTCTCGCATCCGAATCATTGCGTGGAGGAGAAAAGCATCACGAGCTTGTCGATCTGTTAGGTTATTGAGTTTAAGCACTCCACGAATTTTTTCGGAAAGCCATGGTTCACCGCCGGGACGGGCAGGAACGAATGCTTCATTCATTCCCGTGATCAATAGATGTCTCCCAGGCTCATAGAGTAGCTCCAACCAACCTTGAACATCGATGGCTCGATCTAACGGTGGCAGTGCGGGAGGTCTTGGAATTTCTGAGATGACCATCTGCAACCAGAATAAATGACTGCGTTTTAAAGAGGTAAAAAGTGGAGTGGCAGCATCTATGAAATCGGCAATACTGGACAAGGTATTAGCAGATTTTTCTGCATCGATTTCGATTAGATCCAAGTGTTGTTGCATTGCCTGAGGGAAGGCTGCTTTGAGGAATATTTCGCGATGCGAAAGCAGGCTAGCGATGTTATCACGTAGAATATGGAGCTCGGTGTGATCGGAGGAAGTGAGTCGCTCAACGATAGCTTCTGGCTCGATGATGGGATGGCGATCTCGATATTGATTGAGATCTAACAAGATATCGGCGCGATTCCCAGAAATGAGGTTTGCGGATTCTGGGAAAGTGAGGAGTGCGGCAAGGTTGCGGCTGTTTGCTTGGGTTAGCCAGTTTTTCCAAACTAACAGCCAGCGTTGAAGCGGCGGGACGGGTTGTTGCGATGCTGGATGAAATGCAGGCCAACCTTGGTGGGTGAGAAGATGAGCGAGCGCCGATCCAGTTTCATCATCCGCGCTGCCGATTGCGATCTCCTGTGAAGTAGCAGCGAGGGTTGCGATAGTATTCAGGGATGCTTGGGCTTGGCTGGTGGGATCCGCAACCAATGTCACGGTGACGGATTCTGGTAGGTTTCTATCCGCCCATGTTGATAGGGGAATACCGAGTTCGTCGAAATTTAAGGCTTCGGATTCTGGAGCAGAGATGAGAACAATCACTTCACCTGTGAAATCTTTCAGAGCTTGAACTATGCAGACTGGCATTTCGGTGACACCTGCGAGAATTATTTCTTTGAAACTAGTGGGAAGTTCAAAGCTTGTGCGCAGGGCTTGTGATCGCGACTGATAACCCCAAGCAAACAACTTTTTCTCCATCAACGATTCGAGCTGCGCGAGGTTTTCCCAACGACCGCCCTCGGTTGTGCCTTGTAGAAATTTAGATGCAGAAAAAAGATTGTGTAGGGACTCCTCAAGCGTGCTGCGTAGCGCAACGATTTCTGCTGCGAGCGCAGATGTCCAATCTGACGATAGCATTTCCAAATCCGGAGGGGTGGGAAATAATCCTGGGTATTTTTCCCAATCGTTTTGGTTGAGATTTTCTAAAATATCCATCCAAGCGATCTTTTCTAACCAACGCGGTGCGATGTTAGAATTCTCCAAATGCATTAGTGCTCCCGGGGTGGTTACTGTTGGGGAGAGCAAAGCTCCGGCCTCCACAGCAAGATTCTCACGTAAGATCCGTCCGCTCTGGGATGTGGGGACGATTACCAAACTCTCCGTTAGTGACTGACTATTCTTGAGTAGATAAGTAGTCAGGCTGTGCAGAAATGGCGCTGAGTAACCGAGAAATATCCGCTGAGGCATGGGGACACTTTAAATTTTAAATCTTAAACCTCAAGGTTTGGATTGGGCG
>CAWUUP010000252.1:0-4767 GCA_963925255.1 uncultured Luteolibacter sp. | reverse complement strand
GTTCGCATTGGATGGCGACGATTTGGGAGCCAGGAACCGCAATGGCTTTCACGTTCGCTGCGACTTTGTGACCTTTGATATATTTCGCCACTTCGCGGAAGTCAGAGATGCGGCCGTTGGTGCAGGAGCCGAGGAAAGCGACATCGATTTTGATGCCTTGGATCGGCATGCCGGCGGGAAGCTTCATGTAAGCGAGAGCTTCTTCGATGCTGGCTTTCTGCTCTGGGGAAGTTGCGGTGAGTGGGTCAGGGATGTTTTCCGTGATAGAAATACCTGCGTCAGGAGAAATGCCCCATGTGACGGTTGGCTCGATGTCTTCGGCAGCGATTTTGACGATGTCATCGAAATGCGCATCGGCGTCCGAAGCGAACGATAGCCAGCGAGTGGCAGTTGCTTCGAAATTGTTGTTATCCACGTATGGACGGCCTTGGAGGTAGGCGATGGTTTTCGCGTCGGGATTCACGTAACCGCAACGCGCACCACCTTCGATGGACATGTTGCAAACGGTCATGCGTTCTTCCATCGACATGCGATCAAAGACATCGCCAGCGTATTCATAAGCGTAGCCGATACCGCCGTTGGCACCGAGCAAGCGGATGATATGAAGGATCACGTCTTTCGCGTAAACGCCAGGACGGAGGTTGCCATTGACCTCGATGCGACGGACTTTCATTTCCTGGAGCGCGATGGTTTGCGTGGCGAGAACGTCACGAACTTGGCTAGTGCCGATACCGAACGCGATTGCTCCGAAAGCGCCGTGGGTGGCGGTGTGGGAGTCACCGCAAGCGATGGTGGTTCCAGGTTGAGTGATGCCTTGCTCAGGGCCGACCACGTGGACGATGCCCTGTTTGCCAGATTTTAGGTCGAAATAGGTAATGCCGAAATCATCGCAGTTCTTGCGGATCGCTTCGATCATTTCCGCTGCGAGTGGATCGGCGGGTTGATCTTGGTTTTCGGTTGGGACGATGTGGTCAATCGTCGCGAAGGTGCGCTGAGGAAATTTTACTTTCAGGCCGAGATCGCGCAGCATGCCGAAGGCTTGTGGCGAAGTCACCTCGTGAATGAGGTGAGTACCGATGAAGAGTTGTGTGCGGCCGTCACCCAAAGTGCCGACGCGGTGTGAATCCCAGACTTTTTGAAACAGACTTTTTCCCATGGCTTAAACCGCCGTGATTTGCGGCGGGGCGGGAATGTGGATAGGGGATCATGAAAATTCAACTCCCAAAATTCAAGTTTCAACCAATGACATCACCAAGTGGTGCTGGCTCTCTGGCTAAGAGTATTTAACCGCAGATGGACGCAGATGGACGCAGATATAGAATTAAAATGGTTCATGTTGGTTAAAATGAGCCATAATTTGATCAAAGTGAGACGATTCTTAAGATTTGAATTTTGAACTTTGGATTTTCCCGCTAGACCTTGGTTGTGGCGACGACAAAGAAGAAGATTTCCGAGAATGCGAATTTCCATGTGATCGTGGGTAGTGATGATGGTATGGTCAGGGAGGAGGCGCTCGCGCTTTACAATCAACTGACGGGCGGGAATGACGATGGATTCACGCATGAGACCATTGATGGCAACGCGGATAACTCTGAAGGGGCCTATGAAATCTGTGCCAGTGCGTCACAATCCCTGATGACCATGCCTATGTTTGGCGGGGATAAAGTGGTGTGGTTGCGAAACGTGAATTTCCTCGGCGACGACGTCACCGGCCGCGCGCAACGAACCGAAGCTGGGGTGGAGATGCTGCGTGGGATTTTAGAAAAAGGCTTACCCGGCGGGATCAAGTTCATGATCTCGGCAGACAAGATCGATAAACGTCGCACGTTTTGGAAATTCCTTGAGAAAAGTGCGGCGGTTCAAAGTTACGATAAAATTGATATCAGCAAGGATGGCTGGGAAGATGAAGTTGGGCGTTTGGTCGAGGAACGGGCAAGCGAGCTCGGGCTAGAGTTTGAAAACGATGCTCTCGAATTGTTTATAATGCTCGCTGGAGAACAGTCGAAACAGATCATCAACGAGTTGGAGAAACTTGATTTATTTCTCGGGAAAGAACGTCGGGTCGTGAACATAGAAGATGTCCGTTCGTTGGTGCCACTGAGTCGTGAGGCGGTTGTATTTGAGATCGGTCAAGCAATCCAAAAAGGCAATGTGGCGCGCGCCATTCAACTTGTGGATGAACAACTTGCAGCTGAGGAATCCGCCATCGGGATCATGCGTGCATCGATCATCAATGTGGTACGCAATCTTTACATGGCGAAACTGATTCTAGAAAAATTCAAAGCTCCGTCTGGAAATTATGGAGCTTTTGCTGGTGCGCTGAATCGTTTGCCCGCAGCGGATCGTGCGTGGTTGCCACAAAAAAAAGATGGGTCTGGTGTGAATGTGTTTCCTATTTTCCTAGCAGTGCCGAATGCGAAAAATTACGATCTCGATGGCTTACAACACGTCATGGTCCAAACTCAGCGCGCCGACCAAGCACTGGTTACCACAGGATTAGATCATCGCATGGTGCTCCACCGCCTGATCGTCGAGATCGCGGCGGCGCGGAAAGGGAGGTGACTTTTACCAACTAACCCGCGCGCCGATAATCACTCCGAATCCTACTTCGTTTTGGCCGGAACCGTGATTGCGGTAATCTTCACCGGTAATGTTTTCGATGGCGCAATTTAGATCGAGGTGTTCATTGACTTGCCAACCCGCGCGGACAGAGTTCACGAGGTAGCCCGGCGTTCCTCCAGTCGGAATACGTTGGGCATCAGCAGCCTGATCTGCGGTGGTGATCCTGTCTTCTTTGGCGGCGGCTAAGACTCGACCCTCGATCCAGTATTTTTCAGATTGGGAGGTCCAGCGTAGGGCGAGTGATCCGGTGATGGGGAGCTGGCGGGTCATGGGGCGACTGGTGGTAGGACCGCCGACAAAACTTGGTATTTCGTTTCTACCCTCTTGCCAAGAAGTGAAGCCACTGAGGGTCCACTGGGGTTGGAAACGCCATGAGCCTTCGAGTTCGATGCCATAGATGTATCCGTCATTACCGTTAGCGGTGACAGTTGGAGCTCCCGGTAACGGGGTAGAAGGAACGCCAGCGATAACGTCTTTGATCTGGGTATAAAAAACGGCGGTTTGGATGGATAGATTATCTGAATTACGGCGAGCACCGACTTCGTATGTGATAAATTTCTCGGGTTCAACATCGAGCGATCCCAGAGATGGAGTGCTTGCCTTAGATGTTAGATTTCCAGAGAGGTCATCTAGATTTGGAGCGCGGAATGCTTCGGAGATACCACCAAAAAGATTCCAACTTTTATCGACACGATAGAGTGCGCGAAGCGAGCCTACTATGGAATCCCAGTTTTGTGTTTCGTCGGTTCGGAGCGTGCTAGTGCTATCCGTAAAACGTCCGAGTTCAGCGTGAGCATAGGTGTAGCGAAACCCCGGTGTGATTTCAAGACGATCTGTGGCGTTCCATTGGTATTGGGTAAATAAGCCGAATAGATCATAAGTGGAGTCATCGGCAATAGGGAGATTTTCTTTGTATTTGGTGCCTAAGTTATTGTTGGTTGAGCCAGAGGAATTCACCATGTCGTGATAGAAATCAAATCCATAAACGAGAGTGCCGTCACCGATTTTGGATTCGAGTGTAAGATCGGTTCCGATGGTTTGAAGATCGATGTTTGAACGTCGGATCGATGTTCCCCCTGCAGGTAAGCGGTCTTGAAACTCTGAATCGGTGACATCTTGGTAAGATAATGTTGCCGTCCAAGTTTTGATGAAGGCATCAGCCATGGGATTTGATCCCGCGAAGCGAATATAAGTGAGTGAGCGCTCCTGATCGTATGTGTTCGCGTTCCACGTTCCGGCGGTGGCGGCGTGGCTTCCATGGTTCCAACCCGGATTATTGAGTGTGCGGTGCCAACGGGAAATATCGTCTTGATTGACGTATTGATGGGCGAAGGTGAGAGTTGATTCTGGGTTGATCGCGTAATCGAAACGGAAATCTAAATCTTCTTCAGGATAGCCAGTGTCACGCATCAAACCCACAGATGAATCTTCGATATCACCGAATTCTTTTTGTGAAAGCCCGAGCCAGAAACCATATTTTCCGCCGACCCCTGCTTCGGTTTCCAATCGACCCGTGTGGCTACCTTGACCATTGCTACGGTATTCATAAGAGGTGCTTCCGCCGAAGTAGCTTTCGCCATCGGGACGGGAGCGGAAGTCAGAGGACTTTGTAAACGCGTTGAGAGTTCCGCCAACGGCATCGGATCCATAAAGCACGGAGCCTTGGCTACGAATGAGTTCAAAGCGTTCAATTGATAGGGGGTCAACCGTGTTCCAATACTGCACAGGACCGCTACGGAGAGTGGAGTTATTGATTCTAACACCATCGACCAGCAGAAGATTTTGTCGGCCTGTGAAGCCGCGGATGATGGGTGAGCCGTGGCCGTTTGCGGTTTTTTGAACAAGCACGCCCGGCGTGTATTGAAGTGCGTCAGGCAGCGTGCGGCGTGTGTTTTCACGAATGAAATCCGCATCTAAGATGGTGGTTGAATTTGTGGATTCACTGGCCTCTTGTCCGATTCGGGTCGCGGTGATAATCAATGGATCGAGGAAATTCTGCGCAAATGACGCGCAAGTGCTTATCGATAGTAAAAGGAACAGGATTCGATTCATGAATTTCTTAAAGCGACTAGTTGGTAGAGTTCGTGCTCCATATCAACAATGATTAAATATGGATAAAAATTGACCAATTTATGAGATTGTGAA
>CAWUUP010000251.1:0-2934 GCA_963925255.1 uncultured Luteolibacter sp. | reverse complement strand
ATCGGCCGATTCGAGCTGGGCGAGTTCATTTAGGCCGGCGGCGCCGACATGGACTTTGACGGATGAGGGGAGGAGGGCTCGAAGGGAATCTGCCTGATTTTCGTTGTAAATAGCTACGTTTCGAACGCCTGTTTCGATCGCTTGTTTAGATAATTGAACTACACTGGAGCAAGCAGCGAGACCGACGATTTCTATTTCATCTGGGAGTTGAGCTGCAACGCGGAGAGTGGATAGTCCGATGGATCCTGTGGAACCCAAGACGACGACTCGACGTTTTTTTCCAGATTTCATACGCAATAAGGAATAACCCCTTTGAGATAGAACCAAAGAGCCGGAGCGGTGAAACAAATGCTGTCGATGAGGTCGAGACCGCCACCGATGCCGGGAAGCATTTTACCGGAGTCTTTTGCTTTGAGGGAGCGTTTCACAACGCTTTCCGCGAGGTCGCCGATTACGGCAAGGATGGCGAGTAGGAAGCCAAGAATGATGACGTGCTTCCATGAATGGAGGGCGTCGAGGTGATCGGGCATGAGCCAGAATAATCCGCAGCCAGCGAGTTGAGCGAAGAACAGTGCACCGGCAAAACCCTCCCAGGTCTTCGCGGGGGAAATTTTTGGGATCATTTTGTGTTTCCCGATGAGAGAGCCGGTGATGTAGGCGCCCATATCGCTGAATTTCGTGACTGCGAGCAACCAGAGTAAAACAAATGCTCCTGGAACATCGCTCTCGCCGGGGAGACCGAAGGAGATGCGAGCAGCGAAGCTGAAGAGATAGGCGATGTAAACGAAACCGAGCAAATTCGCAGCCACGGAGAGGAGAGACTCTAGGCCTTTGATAGTGTAGCGAAGCTGAAGCGTGAATGCACCAGTGGCCGCGAGGAAAATCATAAACGCATCGAGACCAGGTGGGATGTCTTTCGCTCCATTTAGAAAATAACAAGAAGCAAGGCCGCAGTAGCTGAGCGCAAGAAATAAGCCGAAGCGTGGGAAGCATTTTACCTCAGCAGTATGCAGCATTTTAAAATACTCTAAGGTCGATATGATCACCAGAACGGCCACCAAGCCTAAATAGGCGAGCGGTTGCATGCTGATAAAAATAGCTGCGACGATACCCCAGAGTAAAAGTGTGCTGAAACCTCTGCGGAAGAATACGACAGTTTTACTGGGAGATGGATTTGAGGGTTTGGTTTCCACGGTGCGCGAAGATGAAAGCGATGACGGTGAGCGGTGGCAACTCATTCCCGTCACCTTGAGTGAAGAAATCGAAGCGAACTATTTCTCGGTTTCTTCGATCTGATCATTTCTTAAGGCTAGGACATAAGTCCGCAAAGCGATGATATCGTGGTCTGATAGGGTTTCATGTCCTGGCATATCGGTTCCGGGAATGCCGAATTTGATGATTTTCGCCAGTTTAGCGTTTAAATCATCACCCGCCGGCGACCATACAAAAGGACCAGCGACAAGATTCGCTGGAAGTTTTTGAAAATGGCCAGCCATCGAGCCATTTCCGCGGCCTAATCGGCTAATCCATGGGTTTTGTGCGACCAGGGATTTTTAAACGGGGTTTTCATGAAATGGCTGAGTTAGGGTCGCATACTTTCTGAGGAGGATGCAGATTTTTTTTGCGAATTCCGCAACTTTGATAAAATGGCTAGGTTACATCTTATTAGTGGAAAGCCTGTTCAGACATTAAAAAATCCCAATTTCCAAGTCATGAAAACAAATACATTAATCATCGTTGCAGCTTTAATCGGTATTGCAGGAGTAGCTAATTCAGAAGAGAGAAAGCCAAGCCACGACCGTGGAAATCGTGTAGAGGGTATAGGACGTCCTGATCGTCCATTCCATCCTGATCGTCCATTGCCTCCCGAAGTATTAGAAAAATTCGATACGAATAAAGACGGTAAGCTTGATGAAGCTGAGCATGAGGCCTTCAAAAAAGCGCGCATGGAAAAAGAAGAAGAAATGAGAAAGAAAATGCTCGAGAAGTTTGATAAAGATGGCAACGGCGAGCTAAACGAATCTGAAAAAGAGGAAATGCGCAAAGCCATGAAAAAAAACAAGGAAGAGCAGCGTGGTAAACGCCGTGGCCTAGAAGGACGTGATGATCATTCTGAAGGCGGAGATAAAAAAGAAACTCCTGGTGTGTTAGGTGAGTAATTGCTCCTGCGCTCTAGATTGAATAAGAAAGCCACCTGTGGAAGGTGGCTTTTTTATTGATCTAGGGATCGACCGCATCCTTTTTGCCTCGACCTGCCGGGGTTGATCGACCTCGTTTCACTCCGTCCAGGCAGTTAGACTTTTGGCAATCATTCCAGGTCTGCGACCTGGAATGAAAGTTCGATTATGCTCAGGGGGCATTGACGGCTGATGGGTGACAATTTTAGTTTTTTGATTTGTAAGATGGGGAAGTAGCCGTGCGGAGACCGGCTCTCCGGTTTAATCTTTGATCAGGAATTTCATTTCGTCACTATTGGCACGGAGTTCGGGGGCATACATGGCTTCGGCTTGGGTGGGTAGAGCGCTGAATTTTCCAGGGATCTCGGCGCGGAGGCGGTAGCTTAGGTTGTGACGACCGCGTGGAAGGTTCTGGACGAAGAGAGAAACTTTCTCATCGCGCAGTTCCATGTAGGCGCCGAGGCCGTTCGGGTTGTAGCCGGATTGAACATCGACAGCTTCCATGCCTGCGGCTTTCCAATCCTCGAAGAGAAGGTATTCGTAATCGTTTTTGCTATCGATCCCGAGGGTAACTTCAATCAGGTCGCCGCTTTTAATTAGGTCGCCAGATTTCAATTCAATGCGTTTGTAGATGGAGCGTTTCTGATCGACGGTTTGGCCATTGGAATCGGCCGCGTTGATGACCTTATCATCGGGGACGAGTTTATGGTAAGTGCGATCGACTTTCACTTCGAGTCCAGCCTTCGTGATGAAATCT
>CAWUUP010000250.1:0-4574 GCA_963925255.1 uncultured Luteolibacter sp. | reverse complement strand
CATACTTTTTGACTCCTGCTACCCTTCTTATTTCAGCCTTTCAGCCTTTCAGTATTTCAGCTTTTATCCCCCTATGTTTCTCATTTCCATTCCTGCCCTGCAGCGCAACACCGCCATTTTACGTGAAGTAGCGGATCAGGCAGGTTGTAAGATCATTCTCGCGCTCAAAGGATTTTCCTGTTGGAAGGCTTTTCCTTACATCAAAAAATATCTCGATGGATGCTGCGCCTCAGGACTTTGGGAAGCTAAGCTTGCCGAGGAACATTTCGGAAAACACATCATCACTTACTCCCCCGCCTACGATGATGAAGATATCGATCAGCTGTTAGGATTCACCCATCACCTCGATTTCAATTCTCTATCCCAATGGTTCCGCTTTCGCGAAAAAATATTTGCCCATCCAAGATTCATCTCAGGAGAAGTAGTATGTGGACTCCGCATCAACCCAGAGCACTCCACTGGCGAGACTCCCATCTACGATCCCTGTGTTCCAGGATCTCGTCTCGGCATCACTGCCGATCACTTGATCGATGTAGACCTAACAGGAATCTCCGGCCTCCATTTCCATACGCTTTGTGAACAAAACTCACCCGACCTAGAAACCACCCTCAAAGCAGTCGACGAAAAGTTCGGTGACCTGCTCCGTTCCAAACAAATCACCTACCTCAACATGGGCGGTGGTCATTGGATCACCAAACCATTCTACGATCGAGAGCGACTCATACGCCTCGTGAAACAAGCGAAAGAAGCTTACGGCGTCGAAGTCTGGCTCGAACCCGGCGAAGCCGTCGCCATCCACACCGGCATTCTGAGAGCAACGGTCATGGATGTATTTCAATCCGCCGGACATAACCTCGCGATTCTCGACATATCCGCCACCGCACACATGCCGGATGTCATCGAAATGCCCTACCGCCCAGATGTATTTCTCGTTGAGAAGTCAGACACCAAACCCCAGACACCAGATACTGTAAATCCAGCAGTAACTCTAATAAACGAAATCTACCACCTAGCCACCGCCCCCCAATCTCCAACCTCCAACTTGTCCGTCGTAGCTTCAGCGAAGTCGGATCCCGAATCCCTCTTCACCTACCGCCTCGGCGGCCCCACCTGCCTTGCTGGAGATGTGGTTGGTGAATACTGTTTCCACCGCGAGCTAAAAGTCGGCGATGTCTTGGTCTTCGATGACATGGCACATTACACCATGGTGAAAACCACCACATTTAACGGGGTAAAACACCCATCCATCGCGCTACTTCACGAAAACGGCGAGATTGAAACAATCCGAACCTTCGATTATTCTGATTTTAGAAACCGTCTTTCATGAAATATCTTTACCCATTACTCGGTAATCACTGATATATCGCCAGCAGGTAACTGCTTCTTGTCACTTGCATCACACCTTTCCCTAACTTACTTTATTGCTATGAGCACCTTATTCCTCGGCTTACTTGGTCCCATAGGCGGACCTGAAATGATCATGATCTTTGTCGTGATCCTCCTCCTTTTCGGAGCCAAAAAACTTCCCGAACTTGCACGTGGTGTCGGCAAAAGCATGGGTGAATTTAAAAAGGCCCGCGAAGAATTTGAGCGTGAAATCACGCGTTCCGAAGACGAAGTTCTTAAAGATAAACAAGCCGCAGAAAAAGCCGCCCGCATCAAGCCAGCCGCGAACAACGAATCGCACGACGCATAAGCTCTCTTTCCCCTCTTCGGCTTCATTGAGATTAGCCGCTCATCTCCCCCACCACCCCCATGCGTAAGTCGTCACCTTGGCTGCGTTTCGCTTACACTCTAGGCTTCACCCTGTTGGTTTTTGCAACCACTTGGTATTCCCAACATTCTGAAACGCCTCCATGGAGAGAAAAATCTGAATCATCCGTTGAGCATGATACTCCGGAATCTCAGCCAAGCAAAAGGCGGCTCACTGAAGATCACGGCACCGCTTTTCGTTTCGTTTCCTATAATTTAAAAAACTGGCTCATCTCCAGCCAGAATCCTGAAAAATCTCCCGAGTCTAAAAGTGCCGCCATTAATATCCTAGCATCAAGTCGAGCGGATATCATCGGTCTCTCAGAAATCGGAAGTCAGGAGGATGTTTTAGAGGTTCAAAAACGACTCAAAAAGTCAGGGTTAGATCTTCCCTACTTTCACCACATTGGAGGAATCGATCCGATCCGCCATCTCGGTATCCTCTCACGCTATCCTATTACGTCGAAACAACATCCTGATATCACAATCAACCCATCTCATCTTACAATGCAGCGTGGAATTTTGGATGTGACTATTGAAATCAATCAGCAACCTACACGATTTATTGGGATTCATCTAAAATCCAAACGATTTACTCCAAATTTTGATCAGGAAGAGTTTCGCATTTTAGAAGCAGCGCATGTTAGGAAATATATCGATTCCATCCTTACTAAAAACACCGATACCAAACTAATCGCCTACGGGGATTTCAACGATGACATACAGAGCCTTAGCACAAAAACCATTCTCGGAAAATATGGTAGCTCTTTATACTTAACACCCGTTCAAATGAGTGATCAGCGCGGAGAGAAGTGGACTCATTATTACAGTTTCCAAGACAATTACAGCCGCATTGATTTCATTACCGTCTCTAAAGCACTGAAGCCTCATATTGATCGTAAGGCCTCGCTCATCATTGATACGCCAAGCTGGGATCAAGCCTCTGATCACCGAGCCATCATGGTTGGATTCCGATAAACGCGATAAGTGATTCACTCACTCTACCACATCATCATCATCAACTATTAATGATTCATCCACCGGTTCGGCACGAAGGATTTCTAGGAACTCCAATGGTTTGATTGCTGGTTCATCGATGGGAATAGCTTTAAGAACATCTTCACTTTCTGGCAATATAACATCAGGAGCTCCATTTCCACCTTCTGCAATTACCACAACTGCGCGCTTTGGTGGCTCAATGATTTCTTTAATCTCATCTTTAAGTGGTTCAAAAAAACTTCTAACCATAGGAGCAGCCATGCGCCCGCCGGAGACTCTTTCTCCTGGCTTTCCCTCATATAAAACAGCAAATGCATACCGTGGATTATCGTGAGGAAGATAGCCTACAAACCACGCAAGACGTTGATTTAACCTCGCAGGCCCCCATTGTGCGGTTCCCGTTTTACCTGCCAATGTTGTATAACTTAGATTTCCACTACGCCCCGTTCCGTAACCTTTCTCAACCACATCTCGCATTCCTTGACGCACCACTTCCACTGCATGGTAATCGACACCAAGCCAATTTTTACGCTCAGGATGCTGCGCCTCAACAACTCGCCCACGTGTATCCTGCACCTGAGAAATCAAAGATAACTTTGGCAATGCAGTTCCATTTCCAATTCCAGCCATCACCTGCGCAACTTGAAGTGGCGACGCAAGAAGACTACCTTGTCCAATCGACATATTAGCCGTATCTCCATTCAAAATATTACGACCCTCGCTCTTCATCATCCACTCATTAGTCGGAACAAGACCTGGAGTTTCTCCGATCAAAGGCAGACCAGATTTTTCACCCATTCCTAACCGCTTCGCTAAGCCCAAGAAAACAGAGGCCCCAGTTTCAATGCCGACTTGATAGAACCATGTATTACAAGAACGAGCGAGAGCACGTTTCACATCAATCGCTCCTTCAGGAACCATCGTCCAGTTCTTGAAGGTATGATTTCCTACCCTTAATGCAGCTGGACAATGAATGAGTTTAATTTCATCAACAACTCCACGATCTAATGCCGCCAGAGCAACAACTGGTTTGAATGTTGAAGCCGGTGGATACGAAGATTGAAACGCTCTACCGAAAAGCGGTGCAGAGGGATCTGCTTGCAGTGCATGAAACTCATCTCCACTGATACCCGGAATAAATCGATTCAAATCAAACGTAGGCCTCGATGCCATAACTAACACTTCGCCAGTAACGACATCGATGACAACAAAAGCTCCCCGCTGACAACCTTTTGCTAGCACATCCTCGGCTAGCTGTTGCCATTTCAAATTCAAAGTCGTAACTAAATTACCACCAGGAAGAGGACGCTTAAATTGATCTTCTAACAACTTGTTGCCGTTCTCATCAAACAACAAACGCTTCATCCCATCTACGCCTGTTAATTGATCATTAAAGAGCTTTTCAAACCCAGAACGTCCTTCGCTTTCCTCCCAGAGAGGTTCATTGAAATTAATCGGTCCTGTTGGGAGCTTTCCGACACTTCCTGCATAGCCAATGATATGCGCCGCCAAGCCTTTATGCGGGTAAGTTCGGCGATACACAGGCGACAAAATTAACCCGCTTGGTAATTTAGATTCGATATTTTTTGCCTCTTCCTCACTCAACATGCGACTGAGATAAAGTGGCAACCAGCGCCGATGCCGATAATGATCATAAAGTTCATCGTCAGTTTTCAGATAGGTAATTTGAATTACTCCCTCCAGCTTCGCTAATCGTGTACGTGCCCAATTAATCACATACGGTCTGTCCACATCCTTAAATTGTTGATACTGAAGTGCGACCTGGTAAGCCACTTCATTCTGTGCAAATGGCTCTCCATTTC
>CAWUUP010000249.1:0-7991 GCA_963925255.1 uncultured Luteolibacter sp. | reverse complement strand
GAGCACCCAAAAACTCGAGAGACGCATGTGTGTTGGCGATGAGAGATTGGTGGTTGATTCATTCCCCAGGAGTTTTCCGATGGCCAGTTAAAATGGGTTCACGAGTTGAGGGTGAATGGGCGGTGGCGGTTTATCATTGGTTCTCATTGAATCAAGTGGAGCGAGTGGACTTTAAGCCAATGTTTTTCCGCAAGATGGCAAAGGGTTGGGTATGGGTTCCTGGTAGCGTTCGAGACGTCGATTCAGAGGTCAGTGTAATATTTTCGAAATGGCTGAAGGAGCAGGAGGAGCCATGGCGAGCGAATGCGATGAATAAGCTGCTGGAATCTGTCTACTCGATACAAAGAGTTTCATTCGATAAGCAAATAGAGGACATTGAAGTCCAACAACTGGCTCAAAAATGGAGTTTAGCACTTAAACAAAATAACATTCGTGAGTTGCTCGATTTGAGTGCCACGCTAGGTGGGGGTGCTGAGTTATCGCAAAAATTGTTTAGAAACCTAGCCTATGAGATATCGATGGCACAGCGCGTTGAAAGTCAAATAACGGGAGTTTATCGTGCAGGAAAATGGGTTGCAGTTGGGTTCTCTCATGGTGAGGGAGATGAAATTCTTTTCTCGCTGATGCTGATAGTTGAGACTGACGAGGGGCTAAAATTCTTGTCAGAAATCGACCTGATTTCTGATCGCAACCGAACACGTAAATTCCTTAATAAAGTATCCTTCGAACGGCTGAAAACTCATGTTTCCGAGCAAGAATTAGAACAGATCAATGGGTTATTTGAAGATTTCGAAACGAAAGTTCGCTAAAAATCGACACTTTTTGGTGACCAGCACCTGTATCCATTATGTTTTCTGCATCGACAAGCGGGAGAACTATGACAAATTCTCGAAAGATTTCCACAATACCGACGCTATTATATTATGAGTAAGATTTGGTTACGCACCGCGGCGCTCTTTATGGGTTTTGTCGCCTCCTCGCAGTCTCTTAAAGCACAGCAAGCAGATTTCAATGAGGTGGGGCGCCAAATGGCGATTATGTTGCAAAATAGCCACTTTGCGAGATTACCGTATGATGCGCAGTTGAGCCACAGATTCTTCGATGAATATTTAGAGGGGCTGGATTTTCAGAAGCTCTACTTCACCCAAGAGGATGTGAATGGGTTTCAGGCTAAGTATGCCGACCATTTGCATACACTCCTTTTGCAAGGGAAAAGCACGCAGCTGGCGGTAGAAATTTATGATGTGTTTCGTCAAAGAGTTACTGAACGAACGAAACAAACCGACTCGCTACTCGCTGGGGATTTTGATTTCACGAGTGATGAAACAGTAATGATGTCGCGTAAAGATGCCACATGGCCAAAAAATGAAGAGGAAGCTAAAAAAATATGGGCACTGCAAATCAAAGAGGCGGTATTGGCAGAGACCCTAAGGCGTGAGACATTGACAAAGCTTGCCAAGGAGCAGAGCAAAGAGGATCCGGGCGCAGATAATCTCGATCCGAAGAAAAAAATCGCCCTTCGTTACAAGCGTTTATTGGCAAGCGTCGAAGGTGTAGATGATGAGGATATCGCGAACTATTTTCTCAGTGCAGTGGCAACTTCATATGATCCACACACTGACTATATGAGTTTTCGAGAAATGAATCGTTTTAAGGACGGAATGAAAAATGAATTGGTTGGTATTGGCGCTTTGTTACAAGCCGAAGAGGATGGCGCGACTGTGATCAAAGGGATTGTTGTGGGTGGACCAGCGGATAAAGAGGGAGCGCTCAAGCTGAACGATCGAGTTGTCGGTGTTGATTCCGTTAATACTGAAAAACCCGAAGAGATGGTCGATATCATGTTCATGTCGATTGATAAGGTTGTGGATTTGATCCGTGGCAAAGAAGGTACAACAGTGGCATTGAAAGTGGAGCCAGCTGGTGGACCGTCTGGCGAAACGAAAATCATTAAGATTAAGCGTGATAAAGTTGAACTAAAAGATGAGCAGGCAAGTGGTGAGTTGATTGAGTTAAAAAACATAGCGGGTGTGACGAAGAAAATTGGAATCATTACGCTACCATCGTTTTATGCCGATTTTGATGAAGGCCTGACGCGGTCTTCAGTTGATGTTGAGCGGATTCTGAATCGTTTGGTTGAAGAAAAAATGGATGGATTGATCTTTGATCTTCGCAATAACGGTGGTGGGTCGCTTGAGGAAGTTCGCCGCATTACAGGATTTTTCGTTGGGAAAGCTCCGGTGGTTCAGGTCAAGAATACGTTGGGACAAGTCCAAGTTAAAGATTCCGATAATGCTGAACCGCTCTACATGGGACCTATGGTTGTCATGACTGATAAGAGTAGTGCATCGGCTAGCGAAATATTAGCAGGAGCGCTGCAAGATTTTAATCGAGCTGTCCTTGTCGGCGAATCCTCGACTTTCGGAAAAGGCACGGTACAACAGCCAATGGATATAGGGCGCATGCTTCCATTGTTTGCGGTAAAAGATAAGGCCGGCTATTTGAAAGTTACGATCCAGAAATTTTACAGACCATCGGGATCTTCTACTCAAATGGATGGGGTCGTGCCGCATATCATCATGCCGAGTATCATGGATGCCTTGGATGTAGGTGAGGTATTTTTAGATAACGCATTGGAGCATGATCGGATCCGCCCAGCGGCGGATTTCCGTCCAGAAGATATACGCTCACTCTTCCTTCCTCGCTTAAAAGAACTTAGTCAGGAGCGAATTAAAAAATCACAGGATTTTAATTATGCGATTCAAGATATTTTGAAAGCTAAAGACAGATTAAAGAAGAATCAAATTTCTTTGAATATTGCTGAACGCAAAATGGAACTAGCAGAGTCTGAAAAACAACGTAAAGAGCGAAACGCGGAGAGGCTTGAGCGGTTTACAAAAATGGCTCAAGAAGATTCAAATAGATTTAAATTCTATAAGGTTACACTGGACGATATTGATGCGGGTTCGGTAATTAAAGCCTATGACCCATCTGCTGAGAATGATGACAACATGCGTCGTGCTGTAGATAAGACGGAGAGTTTGGATGATACGCCTAAATGGCCAACCGGTTTGAATCCTGAAAAGCGCGAAGCGATTGCCGTAATCGCCGATCTTATCGGTCTGATTGATAATGCCAAGATGGCAGGAATTCTAAAAAATGACGGTGAAATCCGCTAATGTTAGAGATTTCTGAAAATCTTAAGGGGATTCGTGAAAGAATGAATGCGGCCTGCTTGCGAGCGAGTCGTGATCCGGCATCGGTTCATTTGATCGCGGTATCTAAGACTTTTTCTATTGGCGATATCCAAGAGGCTATCGACGCCGGACAAAATGTTTTTGGGGAAAGCCGTCAACAAGAGGCTGCCCCAAAAATCGAAGGGTTATCGAATCAGATTAAATGGCACTTTATTGGTCGAGTTCAGAGTAATAAAGTTCGGAAAATTCTCCCGTTGTTTGAATACGTGCATGCCGTGGATTCTCTGAAGCTGGCGGTTTACATCGATGGAGTCGCAGCGGATTTAGCGCTACACCCAAAAATATTTTTACAAGTCAATCAATCTAATGAGGAGAGTAAAGGAGGCTTCAGTGTGTCTGAGTTGCAGGAGAAGATTCATGAAATCACCGCTCTGAAACATCTTGATGTGGTCGGTTTGATGTCGATTCCGCCAGCTATGGAAGATCCGGAAGTTTCACGGCATTGGTTTTCTGAAATGAGAATTCTTCGAGATAAAATCACACTGAACAGTGATGCTGAGATACCGTTTTTGAGTATGGGGATGAGCGGAGATTTTGAGGTAGCTATTGAGGAGGGCGCTACTCATGTCCGGGTCGGGTCGGCAATCTTTGGTCGGCGAGCGTATAAAATTTCAGGGGAACTGGGTTAATATGAAGATCGAGATAGAATATGTGTGCCAGATAGGGCAGGAGCTTGCGATCCGAATGAGTGATGGTCGGGAGATGTATTTTTCGCTGATGATGCTCAGACGTGCTTGCCCGTGTGCGAGTTGCCAAGGCGAACCAGATGCTATGGGACGCGTGCATAAGCCAAAGCTTGAGTATGGAGCGCACGCATTTGAGCTCAAACGTTTTGAAAAAGTCGGAGCATATGGGCTTCAACTGTTCTGGGCAGATTCACACGGCACAGGTATCTATAGCATCGACTACCTTGAAAAGTTGGATCGTTTGCCCTGAAATAAAAAAAGCCCCAGCAAATCTACTAGATCTGCTAGGGCTTAGAATGCTTTTGGCTAATGCTTTAGCGCTTACTCAGCAGGAGTAGCTGGTGCTTCCACTGCTGGAGCCTCCACTGCTGGCGCCTCCACTGCTGGTGCAGGCGTTACAACTTCTTCGACGGCTGCGGTGCCTGCTTCGACCATTTCACTTATGCCTTCTGCGACTTTATCGGCTCCCGAGGAGACCTGTTCTTCAGTCGTTTCTGTTTTCGGTTTGCAGGATGCAAGCGCGAATGCGCAAGCAGCGAGGGTGATCGTTAAGTTTTTTGCTTTCATATTAATTTTTAGGTTAGGATACGGAGAGATTAAATCCCCGTTACGGCTATAGTTGACAGTTTAGCCCATAGAGTCAAAGAAAAGTGATTTTTTTGCAAGTTGGGAGAAATGGTCAACAGTCTGACCTTGCGAAGAAGGCTAAGGAGCACTTGAATTCGCACGCATCAAATGTATTTACTGAAAAAAGTTTTTGAGCTGAGAAATAAATCTCATTCGGATCATGAGAAGCCGTTTTTGGAGCATCTCGAGGATTTGCGCGTCATGGTCACACGGGTGGTGATCACTTTGCTGATATCGATGCTCATATGCCTTACATTTCAAGGGGAGTTGATGAGTATATTACGAGCTCCAGCAGAGCAGGTTCTATTTGTTAAGCAAAAAGAAAGCATGCCGGACGCCGATACCCATAAGGGGATCAAGGTGCCAACAGTTGAGATTTGGAATCAGGCGCGCAAAGCGGAGCAAATTGCTGTGGGACTGGATGAGACACAGCGAAAAACTTTTTACCAAAATTTGGAAGATGCAGATCTTGAATTTCATGCGAGAAGCGTTTCGCTGCTCAGGGCGGCCAAAGCTTTACCTGAGGATAAGCGTGTAAACTTTGTGAACAAACTGGGAGTCGATAATCAAATGGTTAGGCAGTTACTTGCCTTGCTGGAATCGAATCCAGATGTCGATTCAAACGGGGTTTCTGATATTCGAATGATGTCGGCCTTGAAACCGACAGAGACGTTCATGTTATCGATGAAGCTGGCGTTTTTTGCCGGTATCATTTTGGCGTTTCCTTTATTACTCTTGTTTATCCTGCAGTTTGTTTTGCCAGGACTTCATAATAAAGAAAAACGCTTGCTCTGGCCGGCGATGGGAATCGGCTTTGGCTTATTTCTAGGTGGTGTGAGCTTTGCTTATTTTTTCGTCTTACCAAGAGCACTGATGTTTTTCTATGATTGGAGCGGTGACCTTGGAGTTTCTAACGATTGGCGAATTGGCGAATACATCTCTTTCGCAACACAGTTCACTTTGCTCTTCGGACTTTCGTTTGAATTGCCTGTCGTGGTGATGGTTTTAGTCAAACTGGGCATATTGACTTATGAATCGATGACCAGAACGCGCACTTATGCGATCGTTGCGATTTATGTAGCAGCGGCAATTATCACCCCGACGCCTGATATCATGACGTTGAACCTCATGGCGTTACCTATGTTGTTCCTTTACGAAGTATGTATTTGGTTAGCTTGGTTAGACCGGAAGAAAAATCGTGAGGCGCAGATGCGTGAAGAAGAAGAACTAAAAGAGCGCCGCAAACAGTGGCTTATACAAGATGAGCAATCTATGGATGATCATCACGAGGAGGTAAGTCCGGAGGATGCGGAAGAATCGGGTGACCATGGTTGGCATGATGATTACCACCACGACCCAGAGCTATACCATGATCCGTATCAGCATGGACTGCCGGAAGATGAAGAGTGGGCGCAGCCCAAAGACGCTGTTGTCGGCGATGATTTGACAGAGAAGCCGAAGGATGATTTGGAGAAACCAAAGAATGATTCGGATGACGATAAGAAATCTTAATATGTTATGAATACTGAAGTTGTGGAGCCCAATGGAGTCAGTGATAAATCACCATTTGCCGGATGCGCGATCCTGATCACGGCGGTTCTAGTGATGCTGTTTCTGATCATTTTCTCGGTTGTAGTTCTATTCCGTCAATTCAATGAAATTGCAAAATTTACTGAGAAGAAACCGGTAAAGGTTGATGTCGAGTCGCTCGAAGATCGCGAGCCGGAGCTCAACGCGCTTGCGGAAAAAATTGAAATTTTCCGAATTGCTGTGATGGATGGGAAATCAGCGACCTTGGAGCTGAATGCTAAGGATTTGAATCTCGCGATCGCAACCTATGCAGCGTTTAAAGAAATGCGGGGTATGTTGAGGGTTCGTGATATCACGAAAGAAAAAATGACTCTCGATATTTCGTTCATGCTGAACGGAAGACCTCGTCTGACTAAAGAAGGAGAGAGCGGAATAGTGGGATCGGATTCTCGTTATTTGAACGGTGTTTTAATTGCGAGTCCCGGCTTGCTGAATAAAGAAGTGGTGCTTCAAGTGAGTGATATCGATGTTCCATTCGCTACAGTGCCGAGAGGGTTTACGGATCAGATGTCACCCTATCGGATTACGGAGAAACTTGTCGGTGATACTGAAATTGGCAAAGTGATGTCAGAGCTTACAAATATTGAACTCGCAGATGGGGTGGTTCGTTTTGTGAAGGAAGAGGGTAAAGCTCCAAAGGATACGATAACGAATCAGCAAGTCGACCAATCAAGTCACAGGTTGTTCACGTTTCTTGGGATTGCGGCTTCGATCTTTTTATTCTTCGTAGCGGTAGTCATTTTTGTAGGACTTCGTGCAAAGAAGCGTCGGGAAACTTTGGAAGGTCCAGATGAGCCAGCTTGAGGATGGAATTTCAGATGTCTTGTATAAGACGATTCGTGGCTTAGGAAAAACGATTTCTGTAGTCGCTCAAGAAGCGGGTATAGATGAGGCAAGCATCGTGCACGTGATCGAAGTCGCGAATGATGAGGAGGCCCTTAGAAAGTTGGCGGGTGTCTTGAATCTCGATGCGGCAGCGCTGTTGAATTTACCGAACTACAAACCTGATGTGGCCGAGGTGGCAGGAGTAAAAAGGTTGATCATGCCGTTTCACGCATGGTCAGTGAATGCATGGTTGTTAGAATTGAATGGGTTTACTCTGTTATTTGATACAGGTTGGAATCGGTTAGATATTTTATCTGAACTCAATGGGATCCAACCCGATGCAGTTTTCATCACTCATACACACGAGGATCATGTAGGCGGAGTCGATTCACTCCAAGAGAAGGGGATTAAAGTCATTTCAGAGATAGAAGCGTTAGAGGCTGGAGAATTTAAGTTCGGTGAAATCAAGATTCAGGTATTGGATTTATCAGGTCATTGCGTCCCGACGGCGAGTTATTTGATCACGGGCTTAGGGCGGCCGCTTTGGGTGGTGGGGGATGCGATTTTTGCGGGATCGATGGGCGGGTGTAAATCTACTGAAAATTTCAAGATGGCAGTCGTAAGTCTTCGCAAGGGCTTTGCTCGCGTTGATGCAGATTCGCTGATCCTCCCCGGGCATGGCCCAATGACTTCGGTGAGCTTGGAAAGAACATCAAATCCGTTCTGCAAGCATTTCTCTTAGTGCAAAATACTTGCGTTAAAATCGATGTATGGCAAGTTGGAGCCGATGAGACTTCGATTGATCCTTGCTGGCTGTGTAGCTTTTTTCGCTATGGCATCGGCTGCTGAACTCAAAGTGGTGTCAATGCATCCCTTGATTACGGATCTGTTGAAGCAGGTGGGTGGTGATAAAATTGAGGTGATTGATTTAATCGGAGCAAAGGGCGATCCCCATAGTTTTAAGCCAAGAGCAGATGTCATCGCCGAGGTTTCTGGAGCGAAGGTA
>CAWUUP010000248.1:0-7033 GCA_963925255.1 uncultured Luteolibacter sp. | reverse complement strand
GTCAGATTCCTTTGTCCATCTCCATCTTCATACAGCCTACTCGCTTCTCGATGGCATGATCCGCCCCAAGGAACTCGCTGCCCGCGCAGCCGAACTCGGCATGCCAGCCGTCGCAATGACCGATCATGGAAACCTATTTGGAACCATTGATTTTTATCAGGCCTGCAAGAAAGCAGGCATCAAACCCATACTCGGTTGCGAAATTTACCTCGCACCCGGAAGCGCTTCCGAAAAAAAGAAAATCCTCAACCGCAAAAGCGCCACTCACCTTACGCTTTTAGCTGAGACCAATGAAGGTTGGGAAAATCTCTCCAAGCTTATCTCTATCGGCCATCTCGATGGGATGTATAATGGCAAACCACGCGTCGATCGTGAAATCCTGCGCGATCACTCCAAAGGCCTTATCTGCCTCTCTGGCTGCATTTCCGGACCGGTCAACGAATGGCTTTTAAAAGGCGAGCCCGATAAGGCGCTCGACGCCCTAACCGAACTTCGTGATCTCTTCGGACAAGACAACACGTTCGTCGAAATCCACAATCACGGCCTCGAATCCCAACAAACCGTCACCCCCCAACTCATCGAGTTAGCCAAGCAACTCTCGCTCCCTGTCGTCGCAGCAAACGATGTTCACTTTCTTCATCGCGCCGATCATGAAGCTCACGATGTCATGATCTGCATCGGCACCGGCTCGATGGTGATAGATGAAAATCGCATGCGTTACACTCCGGAAGTTTACTTCAAATCCGCCGAGGAAATGCGCGAGATTTTTAAAGACATCCCAGAAGCCTGCGATAATACCCTCCGCATCGCCGAGCGCTGCAACGTCACAATCAAGCTCGACTCCACTTCCTCAGAAAAATACCCGCAGTTCCCCACGCCCGACGGCTCGCCACGTGAGGAATACATGATGAAACTTTGCCAAGAAGGTTTGGTAAAACGCTATGACGCAGAAAAAGCCAACTCACCAGAAGTTGCCGAACGATTGAAATACGAGGTAGATACCATCAACTCCCTTGGCTTCGCTTCCTATTTCTTGATCACCGCGGACTTCATCCAATGGGCTCGCGACAACGACATCCCCGTCGGCCCAGGCCGTGGTTCCGCCGCCGGATCTCTTGCGTCCTACGCGATGGGCATCACCAACATCTGTCCTCTTCAGTTCGGGCTCTTGTTCGAACGTTTCCTCAACCCAGAACGTGTATCACCTCCCGATGTCGATATCGATTTCTGCCAGTCACGCCGCGCAGAAGTGATTGATTATGTTAGAAAAAAATACGGTGAGAAATCCGTTTCTCATATTATCACCTACGGCACAATGGGCGCAAAATCCGTCATCCGGGATGTCGCTCGCGTGATGGGAATTTCCTATGGAGAAGCCGACCGCATCGCGAAAATCATCGAGACTAAACCCGGTGTAAAACTCCAAGGCGAGTGGGACACGAAAGATGAGCTTCGCGAGTTAATCGAATCATCCTCAACCTACAAAGATCTTTGGACCTACGCGCTCCGTTTGGAAGGGATTAACCGCAGCGTCGGAATTCACGCCGCAGGCATCGTGATTGGTGACCGCCCACTCGATGAGCACGTCCCTCTCACCCGCGGTAACGAGGGCGAGGTTGTCACTCAATATGACATGGGAGCCATCACAGAAGTCGGCCTCCTAAAAATGGATTTTCTCGGATTGAAAAACCTTACCGTCATCCACGACGCCGTCGGCCACATCCGTAAGCATACGCCGGATTTCGATATCGAAAAAGTCACACTCGATGATCAATCCACCTTCGACATGCTCAACCGCGGCGAAACCATGGGTGTGTTCCAGCTTGAGTCCGGCGGCATGGTCGAAACCTGTAAAAAATATGATATCCGAAGCATCGATGACATCATCGACTTAATCGCGGTTTACCGACCCGGCGCAATGCAGTTCATCGATCAAATGCTCGATGTAAAAAAGGGCAAAAAAGCTAACTACGAGCATCCTCTTCTAGAGCAGGTTTGCGGCAACACCTATGGCGTCATGATTTATCAGGAACAGGTTCAGAATGCCGCCAAAGTTCTCGCTGGTTACACCCTCGGTGGCGCCGATTTACTCCGCCGCGCGATGGGTAAAAAGGACGTCGAAAAAATGGCAAAAGAACGCGCCAAATTCATCGACGGAGCAAAGAAGCATAACAACATCGGCGAGAAACTAGCGAATACGATCTTCGATAAAATTAACGCCTTCGCGGGTTACGGCTTCAATAAATCCCACTCCGCTTGCTACGGCCACATCTCCTACTGGACCGCTTACATGAAGGCGAATCACTCGGTCGAATTCATGGCGGCACTTCTTTCGAACGAAGTTAACAATACCGAAAAAATTACGGTGTTCGTTGCGGAATGTCACCACATGGGAATCGAAATCCTCCCGCCCAACCTCAATAATTCACAACTCCGCTTTATTCCTGAAGATATTGAATCCGGAAAAATGGCTATCCGATACGGCCTTGCCGCGATCAAGAACGTTGGCGAAGCCGCGATGAAAACCGCCATCGATGAACGCACCGCTAACGGCGACTACCAATCGCTAGAAGATTTCTCTTCACGTCTGGATTCCAAAGTCATTAACAAGCGTATTTTAGAAAACCTCGTCAAAGCAGGCGCTCTCGATTGGACCGGAGAAAACCGCGCAACGATGTTTTCACGCCTCGAACAAGTTGTCGCATCCGCCTCTGCCACGCAGCGCGATAAAGCATCGGGACAATCTTCTCTTTTCGATGCAATCGACTTCTCACCCCCACCCGCCAGTAAAGATTCTCCCATCGTAAACGCCGTTGAAGAATGGTCGAAGGATGACCGACTCGCTCACGAGAAAGAATTGCTCGGCTTCTATGTCACCGGCCATCCTCTAGATAAATATCGCGGCATTCTCGATTCAGATAAATACAACCGCATCGGTTTAATCGATGAAATCGAGCTCAATAATCCACGCGAGCGTTATCCAATCGCGGGTATGATCCGCTCGGTCGAGTCTCGCACGACCAAGGCTGGGAAACCATTCGGTATTCTCACGGTCGAGGACTTCACCGGCTCCTGTGAAGTCATGCTCTGGTCGGAATCGTTTGTCCCGGCTCGCGAATCCGGAATCCTCCAACCTGGCAACATGATCAAACTTAAAATCGGCATTCAAGTCGATGACCGCACCGGTGGCCGCCGACTCACCGGAGCGAATCTCAGCGAGCTCAAAAACAAAAAATCCAGCAACAGCAGTGGCGCGCTCGAACTCATTCTCTGGACTAACCGCCACACTGCCAAAGACCTTGAGGAAATTCACTACCACCTCACCGGCCATCCCGGCACCACACCCGTGATTCTTCATTTCCAAAACTCTGCTGGAAAACGCCTCTCCATGCAGCCATCGGAAACCTACCACATCACCCGATCCGAAGATCTAATCCGCTCTCTGGACCGATTCATCGAGGATTAATGCTGGAGAGCCTAGCGGAGAGCCGAGACAAGTCTGGGGCTAGCTTCTTCATTACTCCCGCATCCGTTTCATCAACTCCTCATCGAGTAATCCACAAGCATCCTCGTTGCCTGCTAACCTGTAACGATTCCTCGCCACTAAATCATACGCGCCATTTCTGAATCGCGGTGGCAACCCAGAAAGCATGATCGCCAGTATGTAAAATACTCCACCCAATGCCTTGCCCAACTCCACCAGCGCATCGCTTTTCATGAAAACTTCTCCATCTTGCTCGCGCAAGACCACCAGAGATCCACCGCCCTTTTCAGCGTAACGCTGCAATCCCAATTCAGTCGCAAAATGACCCTGCAACGGCGCGAATTCAATAAGACCCCGCTCATCATACTCATAAACGAAACGCACAGATTTTTGACAAAATCCGCATTCACCATCAAAAAACATCACTAAGCTCACAGCCAGAAAATACTCTCTATCCTCGATTATCCTATTGAAAACTCATCAATTTTCCAATTGATCCGTAACTGAAACTGAATGCCTGCCATCACATTCAAACCGCTTTACATGCAACGCATCTGGGGAGGAAGAAACCTCGAAACCATCTATCATCGAGATCTACCAGACCCCCATACGCCCTGAGGCGAAGCCTGGGAAAGCGTCGATCACGAAGACGCTCAATCCATTATCTGCGACGGCCAATTCGCTGGAAAATCTCTACACGATCTCTGGCAAAACCATTGGAAATCCCCATCCGGATCAATTCTCTCAGGAGCGCTTGATCATATTTACGCAAACGGACAATCTATCCTGCTCCAAAAAATCCTCCGAACCTATGACTGCTACCGAGCCGATAACAGTCCTTCAAATCACAATTCTAGCGTAGTTTTAAAATTCGGTGCGGAAATTGCTTCACAAATCTTATACATCTCACGAGGCCTTTTTTACTTTTCTTTAAACGATTCCTGAAATCCTCTTCCCCTCCTCTCAACTTTCATTCATAAACAACATCCCATGGCAAAACCCGCACTCGGCAAAGGACTCGGCGCCCTTATCAAAAAAAATCAACCGCTTCCCGGACAAGATCCTTCCGGAAGCAATGATGAATCTCCGCGTGTTCGCGAAATCGCCATTGATAATGTTGTCCCCTCACCTCTTCAACCACGCCTACAATTCATCGATGCACCGCTGGATGACCTGATGGATTCCATCCGCCAACACGGAATTATCCAACCCCTCATCTGCCGCGTTGTTGATGGAAAATACGAACTCATCGCTGGTGAACGTCGCTGGAGAGCCTCCAAAAAACTCGGACGCACTCACGTTCCAGTCATCGAGCGTGCCGCATCAGATCGCGATGTGTTAGAAATGGCATTGATTGAAAACCTTCAACGCGAAGACCTCAATCCTATCGAAGAAGCCGCTGGCTATGTCCGCCTGGCTAAGGAGTTCACCATGAAGCAAGAAGAGATTGCCACTCGGGTCGGCAAGTCCCGCGCCTCCGTCGCCAACGCCATGCGTCTACTCGATCTCCATCAGGATATTCAAATCCACCTTGCCCAAGGCCAGATCACTGTCGGCCACGCCAAAGCGATTCTCGCCATCAAAGACGCAGAATCCCAGAAGCTCGCGGCCGATCAAATCATCCGCCGCAAGCTAACCGTCCGCGCTGCCGAGAAACTCACCCAATCACTCCTCAGCAATCCTTCCGGTGAGACCGATCCGAAAAAATCCGCACCTAAAGAAGTTGATATCCAAATCCGTGCGCTTACCAAACGTCTTCAAGAACACCTCGCTACCCACGTTTCGATCAACCATTCCGCTAAAAAAGGAAAAATCGAAATCGAATACTACGGCAACGATGACCTAGATCGAATTCTGGAGGTCCTCAAGCTTCCGAGCACCAGTTTGTAAAAAAGGGAAAGTGGTTTTTCCCAAAACAGTTAGAGAATTGACGCCCGGCGGCATATAAATCCTTACGCCTGCATCTGCTGGTTTTACGCTGTCTGGGTGGCCCAGTGGCCTTCCTAAAAAACAGCTCCGCACTTCTAAAGACGAAACCCACCGCGAACCATGCCTTTCCCCAGCTTGATCGCCGTGGAGTGACTTGGGTGTTTTATAACTTGCGCGGTAGATCAACGGTGTTATGAGTGAAGGGTGAATTCAAAAATAATTAAGCAGCTCAGTACGCTATGTTTCATCCTCGGCTTCGCTTCGATCTTGGGATCGATCGCGATTTGGTTCCTAACCGGAGGAACCACGCCTGATTCCACCGCACACGCGGAACGCTTCGGGATTTTTGTCGGACTCTGGGCACCCACGTTCCTCATCCTCTCTAATCGCTTTGATCGCTATGCGGAGCGCGCCTCTTAAAGAGGCCTAAAAAAGCCTGAAGAGTAGAGTCATAAGATCATGCCAAGACCAGACAAGGACGATGTCGACCGGCTCAGCCGGGGCAAGCCCACGCGGGCAAAGATTGGTAGCCGGCGGATTGGTCACCGCCTTACCCAGAAGGAAAGGCTGCTCTTCGAGGCAGCTACCCGGCAGGGATTTCTCAAGCTCCCAATCACAGGTATCCGCCCTAACGTCCTAAATGTTTACCGCCTCTGGTGTGAGGCCGAAGGCCGTGATTTCATCCTCAAAGGCGGGCCTTCCTCCCGCTCTATTGAAGACGCATGATCCGTGTGTGACCCTGCGCATTCCGCCCTTGGCTGAATGTTCTTAGACTGTTTGCCGGCAAACGGTCTAATAGCCACCACATCCCAGTCACAAGGTTCAGCTCGTGAGTCTTAAGAAGGAGATGGAAATATTTTCCCATTAACTCCCACGCATGAACCTACCGACCGTGGCACCCGCACTACTCCAAACAAATGCGCAAACCATCAAAGAGATCGCAAAAATAGATTTTTTCTCATTGCAGCGATCTAAACGAAAGCCCGCACTTTTCAAAACCTTTCATATTCTCTATCTGCGCCTTACGAGAGGCAACAGGATACCCAAAGCGGCTAAAATCAGGGTGGATGGTTCCGGCACCGCCATGGCGACCGACTCCACATTCCAGGAAAAGCCATACTCGGTATTCGCCGGGTCTGCCGAGGTAACTTGCCAGGCGTAGCGGCCGGCAGCCAGCCCCTTCGCCACGATTAGCTCCACGTTATCCACCGAACTAGTGCTCGCCACGAGCTCGGAGCCGAGAACGAAACCCGTCGCACTGAAAAGTCTGAGGTCCAGATCCGCTAGTTTGGGGGTGAAGGTGTAGTTGACGCTAGGTCCGGGCTGGGTATCAAGGACGGTGATTTCCCTATTCCAGACCAAGCTCGCTGCGATATCGTAGGCAGAGCTAGGACTAATCAAATCAAAGAAATACAGCCCTGTAGTAACCGAGCTACCAATTCCAAAATCCCACCCTGTGGATGCAACAGTCGAAACGGCGCTGGCATCATTCTGACCCGCTTCAAGGATGTCATGGGAATTTAAGACGTCCAGCTCTCCGGCACCATAGACAGCATCAAGCGGCTGGCTCGCTGGATGCGCCCATGGGGATGCGAACTCGGTTTCGATGCGGGATGCTCC
>CAWUUP010000247.1:0-4025 GCA_963925255.1 uncultured Luteolibacter sp. | reverse complement strand
AACACGTTACCGCCGGGAACGCCGCCGGGAAGAGCGCCGAACAGCACGGATGGTGCGTCTTTGAAATGGATAGAAATTTCCGTGGATTTTTTCGGTAAGCGTTTGCCCATGCGAATATAAAACGGCACTCCGCTCCAACGCCAAGTATCGATCAACAAACGCACCGCGACGTAAGCTTCCGTTTCCGACTGCGGAGAAACGCGATCTTCTTCGCGATAGCCCGGAACCGCATTGCCATCAACATGACCTGCTGTGTATTGCGCGCGAACGACGTTTTCAGCGACTTTCTCCGGCGTGTCCCATTGACGCAGCGAACGGATGACTTTGACTTTTTCATCCCGCACCCCATCGGCAGAAAGATCTGTCGGCGGCTCCATCGCGACGAGACTGAGAAGTTGTAACAAATGGTTCTGCACCATGTCGCGCAGAGCTCCAGATTTTTCATAGTAACCACCACGTCCACCTTCCATCCCCAAGTTTTCTGCACAGGTGATTTGAATGTGACTGATGTATTTGCTGTTCCACAACGGCTCGAAAATCGCATTCGCAAAACGCAACACCATCAAGTTCTGTGCGGTTTCTTTTCCAAGATAATGATCGATGCGATAGGTGTCGGATTCGTGAAACGTCTGCTGAACGACCTGATTCAAATGCTGCGCCGTTTTGAGATCGGTGCCGAAAGGTTTTTCGACAATCACGCGCGCCCAGCAACCTGGCTTGGCTTCGTTAAGTCCGGCCTTTTTCAGATGTAATAAAATGTCATCAAAAAACTCAGGAGCAGAGGCGATGTAGAACAAACGATTCCCTTTGCCACCGCGCTCTGCGTCGATCTCATCCAAGCGTTTCGCAAGCGATGCATATCCTGCATCATCAGAGAATTCGGATTGATGATACGTGACGCTGTTGATGAACGGATTCCAAACGTCCTCATCGTGACCGTTGCGGGAAACTTTGCGGTTCAACTGCTCAAGACCTGAACGAAATTCCTCATCGGTTTTCTCGCGGCGAGCAAAGCCAATGATGTTCACTCCAGTCGGCAGCTCACCATCCACGGCTAAGTTGTAGAGCGCAGGAATGAGCTTGCGGTGAGTGAGGTCTCCGGTCGCGCCAAAGATAACCACGGTGCATGGTTCAGGACGATTGCGGGTAACAAGATCTTCGCGGAAGGGATTGGACATAGAACGCCGGCAGTTTCAACGCATCAGACGCATTAGGGAAAGCCAAATTCCATACCAAAGATGAAATGTGACTCATGACTCAGGTGAGTCGGATGATTTGTTGCTATTGTGAGCATGAAAAATCTCAAATTAGACTGCGATTAGTCAAGTGCCTGAGTCCATGCCGATCAATCGGACTTTACGAGCCGCATCTTGCGGGGATTCGGCTCCGAAGTAATAGCGGAAGCCGATACCTACTTCGAACTCATCTTATTAGAAACAAACCCACCCTCGAAAGTGATTTGCTATTTGTCGCAGAGCGTATAGCCTCGCCCCTTTCCGGAAACGTTCGGAATCTAACATGAACACTACTGAAAATTTCAACGATCACGTTTTAGCGACTTACGGTCGCTTTCCTCTCACGCTTGTCTCAGGCAGGGGAGCGCGTGTTCGCGACGATGCAGGACGGGAATATTTGGATTTTTGTATGGGAATTGCCGTTTGTTCTTTAGGGCATTGCCATCCGCGCTTGGTCGCAGCCATTCATGAGCAGGCTGACAAGCTAATCCATGTATCGAATCTGTATCTCAATGAGCCTCAGGGAGTTATGGCTCAGGAGATGAATCAATTCGACATTCAATTAGCTGGAAAAATCTTCTTTTCTAACTCGGGTGCCGAGGCAAATGACGGCTTGATTAAATCCGCGCGCCGCTATGGTCATCACAAACCACAGACCAACGGAAAGCCACGTTTTGAAGTCATCACGTTTCGGCAATCCTTTCACGGGCGCACCCTCGGCAGCATGGCTGCCACAGGACAAGCGAAGATTCAACAGGGTTTCGATCCGATGTTGCCTGGCTTCCGTTATCTTCCTTTCAACGACATCTCCGCACTCGAAAATGCAGTGAGCGACGAAACCGTAGGTTTCTTGCTAGAGCCTATACAAGGTGAAGGCGGGGTTAACGTCGCTTCCAAAGCCTTTCTCGAAGCCTTGGCTACGCTGTGCAAAAAACACGATCTCTTGCTGATGTTCGATGAAGTTCAAGCTGGTTTCGGGCGGTGTGGCCAAGCCATGGCATGGCGGGCGATTGCGCCAGAAATCGAACCTGACGGGATCTCTTGGGCAAAAGGCATGGGCGGGGGAGTTCCTATTGGCGCATTCTGGCTCAGCGATCGTGTCATCGATGATTCAGGTAAAACCCTCGCATCTCTGATGGGACCTGGCTCTCATGGCTCAACTTATGGCGGAAATCCATTAGTTTGCGCCGCAGCCATCGAGGTCTTGCGGGAAATTCGGGAAAAAAATCTCTCGGCCAACGCGCTCCATCAAGAGCAGCGGATCCGGGTAAAAGTCGCTTCTTGGAACCTTCCAGTCATCACGGAAGTCCGGGGACTTGGCTTATTGCTCGGCATTGGCCTCCGCGCCGATCTCGTTCCAACGGCTGAGGGTTCAACCGCTGCACTCACCATCGTCAACGCACTGATGGCTCAAGGCCTCATCGTTCCTCCAGCCGGTCCAGAAACCTTCCGTTTGCTGCCTCCTCTGAATGTCACTGATGCAGAAATCGACGAAGCTCTGGCCATCATCCACCGTGTGCTTTCCACTTACGGCATTTAACTTTGTATCCCTTTAAGATGAAACATCTCCTTTCCATTGAAGAACTCAGCGCGGCTGAGATTTCCAGCCTCATCGCCAATGCCCAGAGCTTGAAAGCCGAGCGCGGACATCACACATCCCAGCCTCTCGCTGGTCAGACATGGGCGATGATTTTCACCAAATCCTCCACACGCACTCGTGTTTCTTTCGAAGTCGGCGTTCGAGAGCTCGGCGGCTTTCCAATGTTTCTCTCCGGACATGAGATCCAACTTGGACGCGGTGAACCCATCAAAGACACCGCCCGCGTGCTTGGTCGAATGGTCCATGGCATGATCATCCGTACCTTCGCTCAAGAAGATATCATCGATTTCGCGAAATACTCAAACCTTCCCGTCATCAATGCCCTGACCGATGACGAGCATCCTTGCCAGATCCTAGCAGATCTTTTGACCGTTAAAGAAAAGCTGGGTGGCTGGGAAGGGAAGAAATTCGCCTTCGTAGGGGATGGCTTTTCCAACATGACCCGCTCATGGATCTGGGCAGCAAAAATTCTCAAGTTCGAGCTCGCCATCGCCTCGCCAATCACTTGCCAACCGCCTGCCGATTTCCTTAAAGCTCTGGACTATAACGGCTTGAAAATTACAGCTGACCCTGCGGAAGCCGTGAAAGGTGCCGATGTGATCAATACCGATGTCTGGCTTTCCATGGGGCAGGAGAACCAAAAGGAGAAAGAAACCGAATTCGCTGGCTTCGAGGTCAACGCGGACTTGCTCAAACACGCTGCCTCAGAACATATCGTGCTTCACTGCCTGCCTGCCTACCGCGGCAAAGAAATCAGTGAGGAAGTTCTCGAAGCTCATGCAGATACCATTTTCCAACAAGCTGAAAACCGCCTACATGCCCAAAAGGCCGTCCTAGTCGCGGTCGCCAAGGCTTGAAAGTTCCACGTGGAACGTTTTCATACGAATCTGGGTTTCAACGCAAAGGTCGCAAAGCTTAGAAACAGCCCATACAACCTGCTAATTCGAAGTTGATTCATCTTCCTAAGGTTTGACTTAATTCCCAAATCCGTCTTCTCTCTGCCTCCTCTGCACCTCGGCGGTTATGAACCAATCTCTTCCATTTCAGCTTTTCAGTATTTTAGCTTTTACCCATAAATGTTCCGCTACCCGAAAAACTACGACGTGATCGTCATTGGCGCCGGCCATGCCGGAGTCGAGGCCGCATTTGCCGCAGCTCGGATTGGCGCCCAAGTTGCCGTCCTCACCCAG
>CAWUUP010000246.1:0-6573 GCA_963925255.1 uncultured Luteolibacter sp. | reverse complement strand
CGATATTTTACCTACAAGCACTCCATCTATATCAACCACTGTCATTTCTCCAAAACCCACCATTACCCAAGAAATCGATCGTGAGGGTCAAGTGATTCCTCGCGCCACTCCCATACAAGAGTGAAATCTAACAATCATTTTTACAACTATTATAACCTACACAAACCGTGATCAAAAAAATCAAAAGACTACTCGGAATCGGAAATACCGATCCATCACAAGGCAACACCATCATTGTAAACGTTGAAAAACTCGAACGCCGCGTCGCACTCCTAGAGGACGGCGTCCTCGAAGAATACACCGTTGAGCGCGAAGGTGATCAAAATATCGTCGGTGGCATTTTCAAAGGCAAAGTCAAAAACATCGAACAAGGTCTCAAAGCCATGTTCGTGGATATCGGCCTCGACAAAAATGCCTTTCTTCACTTCTGGGATGCCATCCCCGCAGCACTCGATGGAGGCCTAGAAGAAATTGAGCGACAAGGCTCCAAGAAAAGTCAGAAAAAAATCACATCCAAAGACATACCCAGCATCTACCCCGTGGGATCTGAGATCGTCATTCAAGTTTCTAAAGGACCCATCGGCACAAAAGGACCGCGCGTCACCACAAACATCTCTCTGGCTGGTCGTTATCTCGTGTTGATGCCATTCACCGAACAATTCGGCATTTCTCGGAAAATCGATGATCCACAAGAGCGCCAACGCCTTCGTAAAATCGTCCAGAATCTCTCTGTACCAGAAGGCATGGGTATCATCATGCGCACCGTCGCCCAAGGAACTCGTGCTCGCCACTTCGTCCGCGACCTTGCGATGCTGTTAGAACAGTGGGATAAGATCGATCAGCGCCGTGCTAACAATCCAGCACCATGCTGCGTATTCCAAGAGCCTGGATTGATTGAAAAAACCGCTCGTGACTTCCTTACTGATGAAGTCGATCAAGTCATTTGCGATGACGAACAAACCACCGAGCTCATCCGTGAAATTGCTGGTAAAATCTCACGTCGTTCAAAACGCCGGATTCGTTTCATGCCTTCTACTTCTCAACCCATTTTCGAGAAGGTTAATATCCAAAAACAAGTCGATGAGGCTTTCTCTCGCCAGGTCTGGCTGAAATGCGGTGGCTATATCGTCATCGATGAAACCGAAGCCCTCATCTCTGTCGACGTCAATACCGGCCGTAACCGCGGCTCCAAGGACGTAGATAAAATGATTCTCCAAACCAACATCGAAGCCGCCGAGGAAGTTGCACGTCAACTCCGCCTCCGCAATATCGGTGGCTTGGTCGTGGTCGACTTTATCGACATGCGCCATCGCAAAGATCAAATGGCGGTATACAAAGCAATGAAAGAGCGGGTCAAACGCGATAAAGCTAAAACTCAAATTCTCCAGATTTCTGCGATCGGCCTCATGGAAATGACCCGCCAGCGCTTGAATGAATCACTCCGCGATTCGATGTATGAGCCCTGCCCATACTGCCAAGGTCGTGGTCGCGTCAAAACTCCAATGACCATGTCCATCGAGATTCAGCGTCGCCTAAACACGATCATCCAGACGCATCGCGACCAAATCGGCGATCTCATCGTCATCGTAAACTCAGACGTATTGAATCGATTCAAAAAAGAAGATGCGAATGTTTTGGTTGAACTTGAGCGCTCACATGCAGGACGTCTCATTTTCCGCTCCGATCCAACCCTCAACCGCGAACGTTTCGCGATTGTCGACGCCGCCACGGACAAGACCATCGATCAAGGTTAACTCTAATGTTTAGGCATATTTTCTACTTTCGAAACTGAGTAAATTAATCATCCTGCACTCTCCTTAGTCATGTCCCGTAAAACCAAACTCATCGTCACTCTCGGTCCTGCGACTGAATCGGCCGAAATAATAGGCAAACTCATCGATAGTGGAGTCAATGTCTTCCGCCTAAACATGAGCCATGCGAAACATGAATGGGCAGCGGAGATGACCAAACTTGTTCGAAAAGAATCGAAAGATCGCAATGCCCATATTGCAGTTCTTTTTGACCTCACCGGACCTTCCATTCGCACTGGTGATCTAGAAAAATCTTACGATCTTAAAGAAGGCGATAAGGTTGAGTTTCGGCGTGCTGATGTAGAACCCTCCATTCCCCTTTCCACGACAGTTAACTACCCTGGCTTGATGCATGATGTCAGCGAGGGCAACACGCTCGTCGTCGATAACGGAGCACTTCTCATGCGCATCGATCGTGTGGCGGATGACCGCATCATCTGCGATGTCCGCACACCTGGTAGCATGGGTTCCCGTAGACATATCAACCTTCCGGGTGTCCGACTCAACCTTCCGGCCCTTACAGAAAAAGACCGCAAAGACCTTGCCCTTGCCGTTGAATGTAACGCCGACTACATCGCTGGCTCTTTCGTCCGCGATGCCGCACATGTCCGTGAACTTCGCGAGGCCATGGAAGCCCTTGAAGGCACTGCACAGATCGTTGCAAAAATCGAGGATCAAGAAGCCATTAAAAATATCGACGCAATTATTCAGATTTCTGACGTCATCATGATCGCTCGTGGAGATCTCGGCATCGAAGTCGATTTCGAAGATCTCCCTATTCTCCAACGTCGCATCGTCAAACGCTGCCACGAACTCGGAACTCGGGTTATAGTTGCGACTCAGTTGTTAGAATCAATGATCATCAACCCGACTCCTACCCGCGCCGAAGTCACCGATGTAATGAACGCCGCCTACGAGGAGGCAGATGCACTCATGCTTTCAGGTGAAACTTCAGTTGGACGTTATCCAGAGCGATGCGTTGAGGCCATCGTTCGTATCGCCTCCCGCATCGAGCGCTCAGGTGGACATGGCTTTGGTCAGAATGTAATTCTTCGTGATGAACGCCAGAAAACCGCACGCGCTGCTGTCACACTTGCCGATTCACTAGCCGACGCTCGACTCGTCGTCCTGACACGTCGCGGTGTGCTTGCCAATCACATCGCTATGATGCGTCCTCGCACCGCCGCATTCTATGCATTCACGCCGAAAGAACGCGTCTGTCGTCAGCTTTCACTAACAAGAGGTATACGTGCATTTCAAATGCCGTTCTGCTCAAACATTGAAGAAACTGTCCAACGTGCCACCGAGCAACTCCGAGAAGCAGGCCTCGTCCGCCCAGGAACACCTATCGTTATCGTTTCCGATATCCTCTCCGATCACTTCGCCGCGAATTCGATTCTGCTGCACCACGCATAAAAGCGCAGCGCCACCAGGTAGCAGAAGTATCCCCACCCCTTGAGTCAAACGGGTGTCCCCAGCCGTTTCATAGAACCATCAACTCACCACCAAGTTCATGATCTTACCAGGAACGTAGATCACCTTGCGTAGTGTTTTTCCTTCAGTGAGTTCCTTGATTTTCTCAGAAGCAAACGCCAGAGCTTTGGCATCGTCTTCCGTGGCATCCATCGCCATCCAGATCCTGTCACGCAACTTGCCATTCACTTGCACCACGAGTTCACACTCGGTGCGAATTAATGCCTGTTCATCATACGCCGGCCATTCCGATTCTGAAAGCGACGCCACGGGAAGATTGAAAGCCTTCGCGACACGTTCGTTGATCTCTTCGGAAAGGTGCGGAGCAAATGGATTTAATACCGTAAGGAACTGAATGAATTCTTTCACCGGCACTTTTCCTGCCTGTGTGAACGCATTGGTGCAGATCATCATTTGTGAAATTGCTGTATTAAAATTCAATTTCTCAATATCCTCACCAACCTTTTTAATAGTTTCATGCACCACTCGGCTGAGCTCTTTATCCGTGCATGCTTCACTGACCACTTTATCAGAAACTTCACCTTCTTCGGTGATCGACAAACGCCAGACGCGAGCAAGGAAACGAGAAACGCCCTCCACACCCTTCATCTGCCACGGCTTCACCTGTTCAAGAGGCCCCATGAACATTTCATAAAGGCGCAGCGAATCCGCTCCGTATTCTTTCACGACGTCATCTGGGTTCACTACATTACCGCGTGACTTAGACATCTTCTGCCCATCCTCACCAAGAATCAGTCCCTGGTTCACCAGTTTCTGAAACGGTTCAGGCGTATTGAGATGACCGAGATCAAAAAGCACTTTGTGCCAGAAACGCGCATACAACAAATGCAACACCGCGTGTTCGGTTCCGCCTACATAGAGATCGACCATTCCCGGTTTATCACTAGTCCAATAATCTTCAGCGTCTTTCGAAATAAAACGACCCGCATTACTCGGATCGCAGTAACGAAGATAATACCAGCAAGACCCCGCCCATTGCGGCATGGTGTTAGTTTCACGAGTAAATCCGTCCGGCAAGTTCACCCATTCGGTTGCTTTAGAAAGCAACGGATCCGGCGTTCCAGATGGTTTGTAATCATCCAACGGCGGAGCTAACAACGGCAACTGATCATCCGGCAACGCGTAGTGCTGACCGTCTTTCCAAATGATTGGAAACGGCTCACCCCAATAACGCTGACGCGAAAACAACCAGTCGCGAAGTTTGTATTGAATCTTGCGCTGACCTTTTTCGTTTTCAACCAACCACTCAATCATCTTCGCCTTGGCTGCTGCCGTTGGCATGCCGTCAAGAAAGCCAGAGTTAATTGCGGTTCCATTAGCGGTATAAGGGAGCGCGGGCGTCTCGCCCGCTTCTTCAGACGTAGAGAACAAGCGGGCGGGACGCCCGCGCTCCCCTTGCACGACCTGACGAATCTGAAGTTCAAAGCGCTGGGCAAACTCATAGTCCCGCTCATCATGCGCAGGAACCGCCATGATCGCTCCGGTGCCGTAGCCCATCATCACGTAGTCCGCTATCCAAATAGGGATCTGCTCACCGTTCACTGGATTTATCGCATAAGCCCCCGTGAAGACACCGGATTTATCTTTGTTCAAATCACCGCGATCGAGATCAGACTTCGATGAAATGGATTTCTGATAGACTTTAACCGCTGTTTTATTTTCCTCAGTCGTGATCACCGGAACAAACGGGTGCTCTGGAGCAAGAACCATATAAGTCGCTCCGAAAAGCGTATCAGGACGCGTCGTGAAAACTTCTACTTCTGAATCGAAATTCGAAATTTGAAATTTCACCGAACCGCCTTCGCTTCGACCAATCCAGTTTTTCTGCAGCAACTTGATTCCTTCTGGCCAGTCGAGTGTATCGAGTTCGTCGATCAGGCGTTGCGCGTATTTCGTGATCCTCAACATCCACTGGCGCAGGGGTCGACGCTCTACCGTATGACCTTTCGATTTCCATTCCTCAACTTCTTCGTTCGCAAGAACCGTGCCGAGATCTGGTGACCACCATACAGGTGTATCTGCAACAAAGGCCAAACGTTCAGCATCGATTTGCTCCTTGCTCCAGCCTTTGACCTCAAGCTCAGAAATCGGACGCGCACGATTCGTTTCCTCACAGAAATAGGAGTTATAAATCTCCAAGAAAATCCACTGCGTCCAACGCACGTATCCTGGATCGGTGGTCGCGATTTCACGCTCCCAGTCATAAGCAAAGCCTAGCGATTTTAACTGACGGCGGAAATTTTCAATATTCGCAGCAGTCGTGATCGCCGGATGCTGGCCGGTCTTGATCGCGTATTGTTCCGCAGGCAAACCAAACGAATCATAACCCATCGGGTGCAACACATTGAAACCCCGCATCCGTTTGTAGCGACCGATGATATCCGTCGCTGTGTAGCCTTCTGGATGACCGACGTGTAAGCCAGCGCCGCTCGGATACGGAAACATATCGAGCACGTAATACTTGGGCTTCTTGGCATCAAAGCTCGCCTCACCCGGATTTGGAGTGCGGAAAGTCTTCTCAGTATCCCAGCGGGATTGCCACTTAGGTTCAAATTGGTTGAAGGGAAATGGTTTACGTGATTCGGACATGGTCTGTGGTGGGCGGGAAACTTGCTCAATCCCCGCAACAATGAAAAGAAAAACCCTGCTCCACCCAAGGAGCGGCTGCCCGGTGCGGCTGAGCTCCCGAGTTTCAAACCGTAGCTGGGACTTTCATTACCAGTTTGTCGTGGGGATATTTTGTCCCCTCTTTCTCCAGTCAAAAACTTGAGAAAATGTCACAATGAAGCACCTGACCCTATTTCTAGTCCGATCATGAGATAGAGATTATCGGCCATCCATCCGCTCACTAGTGAACGGCCCTGGAGCTGGGGTAATCTGGCGCGTGGCTTATCCCAAATTCAGACGCTGGGTGGCCTGTGCGGCGGTCGATCTGAAAAAATCGGCATTCTCAGGTTTTTTGATATCGATATCATGGACCGGGATCATTTCCTTCATGCGGGCTTTGCCATCTTCTGATGCGAGAAGATCCGGGAAGCATTTTTTGATGATTTCGAGGACGATGTGGACGGAGACAGATGCACCCGGTGATGCGCCGAGCAGGGCGGAGATGCTGTTGTCGGAATTGGTGATGACCTCTGTGCCGTAGTGCACGATGCCTGCCTCACCATCGGTTTTTTTGATGGCTTGGACGCGGATGCCGGCGTCGATGAGTTTCCAGTCCTTGGCTTCCGCAGCGGGGTAGAAGACGTGGAGGACTTTCATGCGG
>CAWUUP010000245.1:0-5322 GCA_963925255.1 uncultured Luteolibacter sp. | reverse complement strand
AAATCATCATAGCCACCATCCGCCATGTAGGTCGCGATCGAAGGATCCCATCCTTTACGGTCAATATTCTTGAAAATAAGCCGGTATTCCCGGGCGTGTGGTTGCTTGGTATACGATATCATGGGCGACACGTAGGAATATGCCCACTCCAAGCCGGAACGCCAATGGGATTTTCCAAGATTGTGAATTTTTTCACAAGATTCCCTAGCGGGACCTAACTAATCGGGCGACTTCAGGATCTAAATAAGGAATGTGCTCATCATTTCTAGCCAAAGCCTCTCGGATTGAGGTCGAAGAAGCTGGATGATCCCCAGCAACCACCTGCATTCGATAACTCGGCATGGGATAAACCGCCTCCCCATTTCTCACCATCACGATGAAACTCGCCAACTTGGCCAAATTCTCGGGATGCATCCATTTCGGTAAGATCTTCCATTGATCTCCTCCCATGATCCAAAACCAATCGGCTTCAGGAAATTTCTGATCTAGCTTGGTCATGGTTTGATAGGAATACGACGGCCCATCAATTTCGATCTCCGTTTGATTAATCTGTGCCCATGGCAGATCCCGAATCGCTACCTTCAGTGCCGCGACCCTATCCTGACCTGAAGACGGCGGCGTTGTGAGCTTATGAGGAGAAATCTGGCATGGCAAAAACCAGATCTCATCTAGATTCGCCGCAACCTTTGCAAGAGTCGCCAAATAAATATGGCCCTCATGAACCGGATCAAACGAGCCTCCGAATATGCCAATCCGTTTACGGCTAGATGCCGAAACTTGATTCGATTGGATTCCCTCTGTCATGAAGTCATCTTAAACATCGGCTTTCGGAATGGTCATCAAGAATTTTGTTTCACGGCCGGGAGTTGAACTGACCGTGATGGATCCGTGATGAGCTTCTATCGCTCGTTTCACAATCGATAAGCCCAGACCAGTTCCTTTGATTTCCAGCTGCGAATGATGTTTCTCAACTCGATAGAAACGCCTGAAAATATGCGGAAGATCCGCACTCGGAATTCCCACTCCATTATCACTCACCCATATCAGCACAGACGTATCAGTTTCCTCAACTCCCACCTCAATCTTGAGATCTTTCTGAGAATTTTGCTTAAGGGCGTTTTCGATGAGATTGAAAAGCACCTGAGTCCAATAAAAACGGTCCCCCTCTATGATCAAGTTATCCCGTTGTATGTTTACACTCACGATCGCCTTCTGATTTTGAATCACTGACTCGAGACGCTCCAGAACATCCTTGATACAAGAATGAATTTTAAATGGCTCAATGTTGATCGCGGAAGCTTCACCTGACTCCAATTTTGAAATCACCAGCATATCTTCAACAATAAGTGAAATTCTCTCCGAATGCTTTTTCATCACAGATAAAAAGCGCTTCGCCATTTTTTGATCTTCTAGCATTCCATCATCTAGAAGATTTTCTAAATATCCACTGATGATCGCAAGTGGAGTGCGGAGCTCATGTGATGCATTTGCTACGAAGTCTTTACGGATTTGGTCAAGTTGATACTCGGAAGTCACATCACGAATCACGACCCTTGTATTAGGATTATTCCCTTTAGAATCTGTAAGTTGTGCCGCATCGATAATCCACGCATTGATTCCTCTAGTCTCAAGATCACCCAATGGCGAAGTCTGCTGAGGCAATACCACACGCTGTTGAACTGGCTCTCCTGTCTTTAAGCATTGGATCAGAGCCTCAGCCAGACGCGGATCAAGAAAAGCTTCTCGGACTTTTCTACCAACCAACTCTCGGCCACTAAATAGATTACGCGCTATCGCATTCGCAAAACGTATGTTGGCATCCGAATCAACAATAAGAAATGCATCTCCCAACGCATCTAATAAATGATTCCGTTCATCCTGCGCCAACCTAAGATCAGATTCTAACTTATCCCTAATATCACTAACCTGCATTGCACAATCACGCTTCAAGCCCCGAATCCGATAAGTATGGATCACAAAACCAACTATGACACAGAGAGTCGCAATAATGGCGAGATGATCAGTCATGAAATTGAACTGACCAACTGATAACCTACACCCCGCACAGTTTCAATCAATGCTCCATATTGCCCCAACTTTTGTCGTAAGCGTTTCATATGAGTGTCTAGGGTCCGACTGTGAACCTCGTCACAATAACCCCAAACAGTGCGCAAAAGATCGTTTCTATCCTGAGGTTTTCCAGGGCGCTCACATAAATACAGCAGCAATTTAAATTCAGTCGAAGTCAGATCCAAAGGTTCATTATCCAAATAAAATTTGACCGCGTTCTTATCAAAACGAAACGGCCCGAATTGAAATTCTACCAAACCCGGAGCCGAGACAGCTCGTCTTAAAATAGCATTCACTCTCAATACCAATTCTTTAGGGCTGAATGGCTTAGTCAAATAGTCATCCGCACCAGCTTCCAATCCTTGGATGCGATCCTCTGTCTGAGCTTTTGCCGTAAGCATGATGACTGGAATGTGTGATGTTCTCGCATCTCGTCTGATTTCTTTAAAAACCGCGAAGCCATTCCGTCCTGGCAACATCAAATCCAAAACCACCAAATCCGGACGCTCCTTGATACATGCTTCTGTTCCCGTGATTCCATCATGAGCTTTAAAGACCTCATAACCGGCTCGTTCCAAATTGTATCGAATCAGATCCGCAATATCGACCTCATCTTCAACAACTAAGATTTTCTGCATCGAGTAAGTTTGTAAAATCTCAGACATCATATTGCAAATAAACGGTATGTGACGATTTAGTCACATTCAACCTAACTTACCATTTCCATTTCTACAATTCGCAGCTTGGCATGCATTGCATTGAACCAATTCAGTATCATCTCGATTTAAAAAAACATGCCCACATAGACGACAAGCTGTGACTAATCGCTTCAGCTTACGTTCACTTTTCCAGTTCAAGAACCCAGTGAACACAACAAATATGGTCACTAAAATCAAAGTCGCAAAAAGCACGAACAGGACGAAATTATTCAGGGTTAGTTCCATGACTCCTTTCGTTTAAAAAATCGATCCTCAAACCTATCCATCGCTCTTGCTCATCAGACTTCTGAAAATTTAGCCTTTGTAACCAATCGGTTATCACCTTCAAACCCTCCTCACGCCCACCACTAAGGGAAAGACATTCCATGACCGATCCGTCATCCCTTAAGTTTAAAACAAATCTCCATTCCGCAGATGCTAGCTCTTCCTCCAGTTCTAAGTGGATCGGAGGGAGTTCAGTTGGTAGCCATTTTTCTGACTCTTTGTTGTAGGGAATCAAAATCGGACGCATCACCAACTCGGTTTTGGGTTGTTCATTCAAAGCTTCAACCGATTTGAAATTCCTCGGAAAAACCCGCTGACCCTGCGCTGAAATGCGATGCTTGTTAATCGATGAATCGATCTGCAATGACCTCATGGAGACCTCATATGAATTCCATGATTCATCCTCACTCAATGAACCTTCACCCAACACGTTGAGAGGATCATTCAACCCACTAATTTCAAGACCCCCAGGAAATGGACCCTCTTCGTCAGCTTTCATGCGCCATAGCCGGCTTTCTTTATCATCCGATAAATAAAGAATCGATGCACTCCTAACTGAAGCGACATCCTTATGATCAAATTGCACACTGAATAAACTATAAAAAAAGCCGAAACCCAGAGCAACAATCAACACAGCCGTCCATTTCCATCCCCAATGAGCTTCCGTATTGGTCCAATCAAAAATGAGATCATTCTTATTCATCCAACGATTCGCTTTCTGGAATTTTTGGTTCAGTTTTTCCAACCAACGCAATTTTAAATCCTAACCGCAAGACGAGATTAACGATTTCTGACTGAACCCCCGTAGATGTCCCAATATCGGTTTTCAATAAAACAATAGCACGCGACATGACCTCGTCCGCTTTTAAAGCCTCAAGTCTTGCCCCAAGCTCATCCAAATTAACCGTCTCTCTGCCTATATATATCTGCGGCTCGACTTTTCCTGAATGCAGCGTGATCACAATCGATTCCGCATACCGTTGCATCTGAAATTGTGAAGCCGGCAGTTCAACACTAACCCCACTCTGATTTAGAAAAACTGGTCCAAGCAACAACAGCATTGTCACCGTAATGAAAAGATCAAACAACGGCAGCACATGCAAAAATCCGGGGCGCTCGTCTAATGTGGTTTCTAATTTCACTCCGTATCAGAAACTTTTACTTTTTTGTTAGTTACAGAACTCTTTCTACCAGCTGAAGTCTCACCGCGAAAAGGAGCAAAATCTAGTTCTTCACGCGCATCTGCAATCAAATGCACGATCTCTATTCCAGCTCGCTCAATCCTAGATACCAGACGCTTGGATCGGCCCACAAAATAGAGATAAAAAATATACATCGGAACAGCGACCGTAAGTCCAATCACAGAGGTAATCAGTGCGCTTAACACTCCAGCGGAAAGTTCATTAGGACCAGTCGCCCCGCCTTGTTCACTCGCACGCTGAAACGCATCGATCATTCCTAGCATCGTACCCAGCATACCGATCAAAGGAGAAATGAGCGCCGCAGCAAGAATCGCCCGAATATTTTTCTCAATCCGCGGCACTTCGAGTTGGCCGGCCTCCCGCACAACATCGGTCAAATCCCTGCGATCCAAATAATATCTCAGAAGACCCGCATGGGCCACCCGTCCCACCGGACCTGGAGCTCTCGCTGCTTCATGCAAGGCCTCCGCGAACGCCCTTCTTTTGATGTGTAAGGCAAGCCCCACCAATAGCGCACTAGCGTTGATTCGGGCGCGATGAAAGTAGAACAATCGTTCCACAATAAAAACCGAGCCAAAGAAACCCAGCGCAAGCAACACCCATACAAGCGGTCCGCCTTTTTCAATTAATCCTGATCCATCCCACAATGCCAATATCATCGTTCCTTCATACTAGCGAGTGATCCACCTACCTAGCAACCTCGAAAATAGTCGAATCACTCTCCAAATTTCATCTTTTCGAGAAATTGACAGAGTAGCGCAACCCGTTCCCCCACTGGAATTGTCTCAAGCAGCAACTGCCTTAGATCCGGGTCCTGAATCAACTGCTGCGCCACCAAATCCGCCATCAAACCCGCCTCGTCCGCCTGCTTTAATAAATTTAAAACCCCATTTCGAACCTCCTCCGGAACCCCAGATAACGAATCCTCGACTGATCCTTTCAGCGCCAACATCGCTGCAGCATTCTGGTCTTTATCCAAAGGCTGACCAAGCACCGGCTCGATCAAAGCTGTGGGAAAAGCCTCATCATCCAGCCATTCGTTGAACTTCACGCGAATCACCCCATGC
>CAWUUP010000244.1:0-3221 GCA_963925255.1 uncultured Luteolibacter sp. | reverse complement strand
CCCGTGGATCACTCCAGAACTCTCGATGCAAGAAGTGTGTTTCTCGCAAACCCCCGCGAGCGGTCCCAGCACCATCGCCCTAGATCTCCCTCAACCAACGGTCGATCCGCGTGCCGTGCAAACCTTTCCCGTTTTTAATCCCGAAACCGGAAAGGTCGAAAATCCGGAGATACCAGCCCGCAAAACTTATTACCGCGATATCGCCGTGTTGGCAATGCCAGCCGAAGGCGTGGTGACGAAAGACCAGGTGATCGATCTAACAGGAAAACCGGAATGGAATGTCCCGAACGGCAAATGGATCATCTATCGATTCGGTCACACGACGATGGGAACTTTGATCCAACCCGCTCAGTGGAAGGCGACCGGTTTTGAGTGCGACAAGATGAGTCAAGAAGCCGTGACTTTTCACATGAATCACGTGATTGGGGAAATCCAGAAATATCTCGGCGACCTCATCGGCAACGGTTTCACACATGTGCACTTTGACAGTTACGAAGCCGGCATGCCCGGCTGGACACCTAGGATGCGCGAGGAGTTTTTAAAACGCCGGGGATACGATCTAACACCCTATCTACCGACGCTTGCCAAACGCACCGTCGGCAGCGAAGAGGAAACTAAAAAGTTCCAAACCGATTTCCTCGATACGATCAAAGATCTCTACCGAGATGTCTACTTCACCACGATTCGGGAAATGCTCCACACTGCGAAACTGGAGTTTCTTTGCGAGCCCTACGGCGGTCCGTGGCGACAGGATGAGATCATGCCGAAGATTGACCGGGTCATGACCGAATTTTGGACTACCGGCGGTAAGTATGCTCCTTATGAAGTCGATCCGACCATCGACGCCTTGCGTAAGTCCGGCCAGAACATCGTCGAGGCGGAAGCATTCACTGGCCTCCCCGAGGACAGCCGGTGGAACGAAACACCGGCGTGGCTGAAGCCGATTGGCGACGCGGCGTATTGCGCGGGAATCAACCGCTTTATCCTTCACCGTTTCCCGCAACAACCCTGGAACGCAAAATACAAGCCAGGCGCGACCATGGGATGTTGGGGCACGCATTTCGACCGCACACAGACCTGGTGGGAACCCGGCAAGGCACTTGTGAAATATTGGCAGCGCTGCCAAGCCTTGCTGCAGTGGGGAAAAATCGCCCCGTTGGATTTTTCTGCAACCGGATTGCCAATCACCGCGATCCACCGACGAGCGAATAGAGCGGACCTTTGGTTCGTCGCTAATCCACTAGAATGCGGAGGCTATGCGCGCTGCGTTTTCAAAACAAGCGGCTATCAAGCGGAATTATGGGATCCGGTCACGGGTGAAATGCGCAACCTACCGGAATTCACAGATTCCGACAGCCAGACAGAACTCACTCTCAAGTTTGCTCCCACACAAAGTTTCTTCGTGGTCTTCCGTAAGCATGGAAAGCCCACGTCCGGCGAAAACTTCCCGCTGCTGAGGCAGGTCACCGAAGTCACCGGACCATGGAATGTGAGTTTCGATCCGAAATGGGGTGGACCGGCTTCGGTAAAATTCGACAAGCTCGACGACTGGACGAAACGCCCAGAGCCCGGCATCCGTTTCTACTCAGGCACCGCAACCTATCAGACCTCCTTTGATGGCGATGCGGGCGTCCGCCTCGATCTCGGCATCGTGAATCACGTTGCACGCATTCGGATCAATGGCCAGAACCTCGGGATCATCTGGACCGCACCATGGAGCGTGCGCCTGCCCGCCGGTCTACTAAAGCCCAAGGGCAACCAACTCGAAATCGAAGTCACTAACGTCTGGGCCAACCGCCTAATCGGCGATGAACATGAACCAGCGGATTGTGAGTGGTCGCCGGGCCATCACTTCAAAGGTCAGGGCGGGTTTCTTAAGCGCTTCCCAGATTGGTTTGTGAACAACGAGCCACGCCCGTCGAAAGGTCGCTACTGCTTCACTACCTGGAACTATTTCACTAAGGAATCTCCACTTATTCCCTCAGGCCTGCTCGGCCCTGTTACGATTCAATCAGGGCAATGAACGACCGTTTCATGAAATACATTTCACTCCTTCCAGCCAGTTAGGCGGGTTCCCGCGCCGCAGGCTCTGGACTGCTGCAATCATTTGCAGCTCTCAAGGTTAGCTCCGGTCATTCTCAAACCTCACTCACTACCACTCTACGTATTCATTATTCATAGGGTCAGGCGAAAATCACAAAACGGAACCGCGCCCCGCGCGCGCAGGCTAACAAGTGATGCGGGCAGGATGCCCGCGCTCCCTTTGAAGATACGGGCATCCTGCCCGCACTCCCTTAGATGCGTGCCGGATCAACTTTCCGCTTGCAGCGGGCGCCAACCAATCCGTAGATCGCGATGATCACGAAGCAGAGCACGACGAGGTAAAAGGAACCGCGGGTTGCGGTCGTTCCCATAAATCCGTCGAGGTCCATGATCTGGCCTTGGAAGCGGGTCATAAAGACACCACCGACAATGGCGAAGATCAGTCCGGCCGAGCCAAGCTTTGCGTCCTCACCCACACCATCGAGCGCAAGACCGTAGATGGTAGGGAACATCAGCGACATGCAGGCGGAAATCAACACCAGCGAGTAGAGGCCGGTGAGACCTTCCAGATAGATCGCACCGAAGGTGAATACGATTGCGCCAGCACTGAGCAGCAGTAGCAGCTTGCTTGGGGAAATGTATTTCAGGAAGAAGGTGCAGATGAAGCGACTGCATAGGAAGATCACCATCGCCATGATGTTGAAATTCTGCGCCGTCGCTTTGTCTATCCCCAACTCGACCTCGGCATACTGAATGATGAACGTCCAGCACATGATCTGCGCTCCCACGTAGAAGGTCTGCGCGATCACACCACCCACATACATTGGATTTTTGAAAAGCCGGCCGACCGTGCTTCCGAAATTTAGATCCGCATCGTCTTTACCTGTCCCTGTCTTCGGCAGTTTCGCCAGAAGAAAAACCACCAGAACACCGATCACCACACAGCCGATGGCGATGTATGGCATAGCTACGAGCTTGAGATCGTTTTGTTGCAACTCGCGGTGCGTTTTGCCTTGGAAAGTCGCGATCTTGCCATCTTTGAAATCAACCAGCGACGTAGAATCTCCCTTGAGTTCCTCATCGGTCAAGCTGTCGATGTAAGCTTTGACGTTGGGATCGTTCACTCGCTCACGCGGCTTTGCCTGGAGAAAGGAAGGGATGTTATACTCTGCGGTTTT
>CAWUUP010000243.1:0-9610 GCA_963925255.1 uncultured Luteolibacter sp. | reverse complement strand
CATCCAGATTCCCTTTCACGTCATGCACACGGTGGAGCATGACCCCTTGCTTCCTTGCTAAGGCGGTCACCGCGGCGGTGGCTGCATCGCGTTGCGAGGGTAACTCTGCACTGAAAAGTTTCGCGAAAAACGATTTTCGAGAAACTCCTAACAACAATGGTTGTCCGTGAGGTGCAAGTTGATCGAGATGACTCAGCAACGTGAGATTATGCTCCAAGGTTTTTCCAAAACCAATACCCGGATCAAAACAGATTCGCTCTCGCTCAATACCCGCAGCAGTCAGTGTCAACAAACGTTCTTCGAAAAACACCCGGATATCATTAACGACATCACCATAAGTCGGATTCTTTTGCATACTCTGAGGCGTTCCCTGCATGTGCATCACGACCAATCCGCAATCACTTTTTGCGCAGACAGAGATCATATCTGGATCAGCTATTAGACCGGAAACATCGTTGACGATATCCGCACCCGCAAGGATCGCCGCAGCTGCAACTCCAGCCTTTTTGGTATCGATGGAAATCCATCCGACCCATTCCTGCCTCAATCGCTCGATGACTGGGATCGTGCGTAAAATTTCTTCCTCTTCTGAAACTTCTGCTGCACCGGGTCGGGTGGATTCTCCCCCGATATCGATCATCGAAGCGCCTTGTTTGATCATTTCACGAGCGTGATCCATCGCTTTCTGAACGCTATCAAAACATCCACCATCCGAAAAAGAATCCGGCGTGACATTGAGAATTCCCATCACGTGCGCACATTGTGAGATATCGACCACTTTTCCGTCCACTTTCCAAATCATCTACACAGACGCTAACGAATCATCCGCTGAGCCTAAAGAGGAAAATAGAACAGCAAATGGACGCAGATTAACGCAGATAATTAAAGAGTTGCAGCGATTGCCAGTTTCACCCAACGGGCGAAGTCGAAATTCTTCAGGAGTTCCTCAGAATTAACGTCCATCTGTGTCCATCTGTGTCCATCTGCGGTTTATTATACTTTCTAGCACCCGAACCCGCACCGCGCTGGATTGTGAAAAGCTGAGTAACAATTCAAGTTAGTAGAGGTTGAATGTAAGAATAAAAATTCCTCGCGCTTTTTAGAAACCAGTTCCATTTTGCACTCATGTCTTGGAATGATACATTCATGGAGCTCTTCGCCCGCTGTGCCAGTGCTTATCAGGCGGGAAATTTTGATTACGAAAACGACTACTCCACAGAGGATCTCGATTTCTTAAAAAGCATCGGCTACAAGCCTCGGGAGATTTTCGATTTTATTGAGGACTACATCGACGAGCAAGAACCATCCCCCACCACCGCTCTGCTCATCGCCGCCGCGCGTCGTGACTATTTTATTGTCCAACAAAACGGCATCGTCAGTGACAAAATCATCACCCGAGATGACTTACCTTCGTTTGGCGAAGAATTGGACGGCATTCCCTACTTGCCACGCATTCTCAGCAAGGCCCGTGGCAAAATTAAGGGTGAGCTCGACCCCGATATCATGTTTGGTTGCGGGGGAGATCGGAATTTCTGCCAAAAGAACGGCAACATCGAACTCGCAGATTTCCTACGCCATGTATGGGCTGCAGGTGATAATGACCAAAAAGTCGCCAATTGGGTAAAGAACTGCCGCAGCTAGATTTTATTAATTTCCCGAAACGAAAAATCTAGAAAAACCCCGCTTTACAAGAACCTACCACATACCCATATTCCGCCGCCCATGATTTTCGCCGCAACTTCCATCCCTTGGCTGAGCCTCAGCATCACAATGCTTCTAGTCATTTTCGTCGCCGTCTGCATCCTGATGGCAGTCGTCGTCCTGATCCAACGTCCAAAACAAGATGGACTCGGCGCAGCCTTCGGCGGTGGCGTGACGGATCAATTGTTTGGTGCCAGATCCACTGATGTGTTCCAGAAAGCGACTTGGATTCTCGGCACAATGTTTTTCCTTCTCTGCTTCACTCTCGCTATTTTGCTTTCAAAACAGAACAAGAGCAAATCCCTTCTGACTGATCCCAAACCAGTTGCTGCAGTCGTTGAGGATCAACCTGCTCCTGCTGATCAGGCGCCAACTCCCCCAGCTTCGCTGGTGAATGAACTTCCAACGACCCCTGCCCCTGCTACAGAATCTCCTACTCCTGCTACAGAGACTCCTGCCCCTGCTGCAGAATCTCCTGCTCCTCAGGAAAGTACTGGGGACAAACCTGAGTAAGCTTGTCGCTTGGAAGGTGTGGACGATAAACTTCAGGGAATTTCAGATCAAGCTGAGCTACCTATCTGGGCTCGCGACGATACTTTTCCGCCCGCACCTGATGGATTCGGTTGGATCGATCACAAAGGAATGCAACATCCCTGTGATTCACTAAATGAAATTTCCAACAAGATCCGGAATGACTTCAAAAACTCCGTCCAACTCGTTTGGACCCCAAGTTCTAATTTCTGCAAGCTTCCCGACGAAATAGATGCCTTTCGTGAACCCATGCACGAGGTCCGACAAAGCTGGGCAGAAGAAGACCTTACCAAAACTCAGATTCGCCTCAGATGGATGAGTAGCGCAGTAGCCCTATACATCGCCTACATTGCTTACGGAAAATGGCTACAACTCATTCATATCCAGCAGTCGAATGGTGTAAGTCTGGATTTTTTCCAAGAGCTTACCTGGCTAGCCTCAAGCCTCATCCAATCGACCGCTGTCGGCTTATCACTCGTGGGTTATCTCATTTTTGGATTCATCCCGTGGTATCAGGCACAAAAATATCATCGAGAAATACAACTCCATTATTACACCCGCGAATCGAACATTCCAGCGCTTCGCTTCGAAACTTGGTTGGCTTTTCAAAAATCGCCCATCACCAAGATCATCTTTATCGCGATCTCTATCGCCTTTCTAGCTCAGGCCATCGGTGATCGATCCATCCTCAGCTTTCACGAATCCGTCATGGAAGCCGGATTAGTAAAAAACGCATACGCTAAAGGTGAATACTTCCGACTCTTCACCGCTCCTTTTCTCCACGGAGGACTGCTGCATTTCGTCATGAATATCCTAGCGCTACTCTACCTCGCTAAGCGGATGGAAGTCTTCGCTCGTTGGCCACATCTGCCAACTGTCTTTCTTTTCTCCTCACTCATGGCTGGAGAAGCCTCCGTCCGCTTGACCGACGCAACTTCTGTCGGTTCATCCGGCGGATTGATGGGATTACTTGGATTCCTGCTTGTTTTTGAAACCTTGCACCGCCGCCTCGTCCCACGCAACGCCCGTCGCCGACTCCTAGGCGGTGTTTTCTTAACCGCGCTAATTGGAGCGATTGGCTACCGTTTCATCGATAACGCCGCTCACTTTGGTGGGATCGTCGCAGGTATGATCTACGCCGGAATCGTTTTTCCAAGAACCAGTTCCCCAACCCGACCAAGCACCAACCACACAGATCGCATCGTCGGTGGCGCTTCACTTATCATCATCTTGCTCTCCAGCGCGCTAGCAGTAATAAAAATCCTTGGCTGATTCATTGTTGGACCGCGCGACTCCAGCCTGACCCGATGCGGTCGTTGGTCGCGCTTAGACGCACTCAGCATTAACTCCGCTTCGTTCCATTTTCGCCCCCTCACTATTCATCATTCACTCTTCAATGTATTGCTTGCACGCAGGTAAAGTCCGCGTTTAGGCTATCTTCATCATATGAATGAACGACGGGTTGTAATTACTGGCATTGGTTGTATTTCGCCTTTGGGAAATGATCTCGAATCGACTTGGGATGGATTGAAAAATGGACGCAGCGGTGTCCGCAAAATCCAATCGATCGATACCGAGCTCTTCGAGTGCAAGATCGCCGGTGAAATCCGCGACTTTAATGCCGACGGATATTTCAACGTCCCAAAAGACGCCCGCCGTTCGGATCGATACGTGCAATACGCAGTCGCCGCATCAAAAATGGCGATGGCAGACTCTGGCCTCGATAAGGAAAAAATCAATGCCCGCCGCTACGGTGTGATGGTCGGCAGTGGTATCGGCGGTCTCTCAACCCTAGAACGGGAACATACGGTTTACATCGAAAAAGGCCCACGCCGCGTCTCCCCTTTCACCATTCCGATGATGATCTCGAACATCGCTTCTGGGATCATCTCCATGGAACACGGCCTCCTCGGCCCTAACATGGTGATCGTGACTGCATGCGCGACATCAAACCACAACATCGGTGAAGCATGGCGCATGATCAAATTCGGAGATGCCGATGGTTTCCTCTGCGGTGGCGCAGAAGCAGCAGTTCTTCCAATGGGACTTTGCGGCTTCGCTAGCATGAAAGCCCTCAGCACTCGCAACGACGATCCCGAAGGGGCCTCCCGCCCGTTTGATAAAAACCGCGACGGATTCGTGATGGGCGAAGGCGCGGGTGTGGTCATGATCGAAGAACTCGAAACCGCAAAAGCTCGCGATGCGAAAATTTACGCCGAGCTTATCGGTTACGGCGTCAGCGCAGATGCCTACCACCTCAGTGCCCCATCACCCGATGGCAGCGGCCCAGCCTACGCGATCGGCATGGCTCTCAAACACGGTAAAGTTAACCCAGAAGACGTTCAATACCTCAACGCCCACGCCACCTCCACCGGACTCGGCGACGTTGCAGAAACCAAAGCGATCAAACTCGCTTTCGGCGACTACGCGAAAAACGGCTTGATGGTCAGTGCCACCAAATCCATGACCGGCCACATGCTCGGCGCAGCAGGCGGTATCGAGCTCATCGCCAGTGTGATGAGTATCATCGAAGGCGTGATTCCACCAACCATCAACATCGAAGAACAAGATCCCGAGTGCGATCTTGATGTCGTTCCTAACGTCGCACGCGAAGTCCCAGTCAAAGTTGCTCTGAGCAACAGCTTCGGCTTCGGTGGCCACAACGCCTCCGTGTTGGTCAAAAAATTCGAAGACTAAACCTTTGGAAAATATCCACCATCGTCAGCTATCCGAAGTCGCTTTCTCAGATACGGATGCGAGTGGATGGGTGCATTTTTCTAAAATCCTGAGCTACGTCGAAAACTCGGAGCACAGTTTTTTCCACTCTCTCGGTATTCCCGTTTTCTCTAACGACGGCGGCTGGCCACGCGTGAAAATCTCATGCGAGTATCGCAGCCCCCTTCGTTTCCAAGATGCTTTTGAAGTTAGACTAAGCCTAACAAAAATCGGCAATAGCTCCATTCACTGGCAATTCCAAATCCAAAAAAACGATACCACCCTCGTCGCCGAAGGCGAAATGGTCAGCGTAAAAGTCGACTCCACCGGGAAATCCACCGCCATAACTGAGGGCGAACGCACCAAACTTCTCGAGTAATCATGAACCTAGAAGAACCCGAAAACGGCGGTCGTATCTTTCTCGTCCCCACCCCCATCGGCAACCTCGGCGATATGACCTTGCGTGCAATTGAGGTTCTCAAATCTGCCAATCGGATCGCCTGTGAAGACACTCGCCACTCTGGCATCTTGCTAGCCCACCATGGCATTTCAGGAAAGCCTTTGGTCTCCCTTCACGAACACAACGAGGCACGCAAAGCACCGGAACTAGTCGCCGCCGCAAAAGCAGGTGAATGCATCGCCTTCATCAGCGATGCCGGCATGCCCGGCGTTTCAGATCCAGGATACCGCCTCGTGCAGGCCTGCCTAGAAGCCGATGTCCCATTCGAAGTTCTACCCGGTCCTTCAGCTGTTCTCACCGCACTCATCGGCTCCGGTCTTCCCTGCCACGCGTTTCGTTACGGTGGCTTCCTCTCAGTGAAATCCGGCAAACGCCGCAGCTCCATGCAGGAAGTCATCGACAGTGGAGAAACGGGAATCTTTTTTGAAAGTCCTCATCGCATCGTCTCGACCCTGAAAATCCTCGAAGAGATCGCGCCCACCGCAAAAGTCTGCGTCGCCCGCGAACTCACTAAAAAATTCGAAACCTATCACCGCGGAACGGCAAAAGAACTTTTGGAATGGTTTGAAGCCCGCACACCCAAAGGCGAAATGGTGATACTAATGAACGGCGCGTGAAGCTCGTGTCTCGAAAAAATTAACGTTCATACAAGTGCTCGGTTGAGCAACTCATCAAAGGCCAGATGCTCCCCACGGCATGAGGCCCTGATCACTATTTTTCTTTTGTCTCTTTTTCTTCCTATTTCTGGGAGCTGGCGCGTTGAATTTAGGATTCGTCATTGCACCGGGTGCGGCAGTATCAAGGTTAGGTTTTGTTTCAGCAGCCAACTCACCGGTAGTCCATTGAATCGCACCAATCACAATGTTCTGGAAGATTGAATTCGTCCAAACATCTTCACGATGCCCCATGGAGGTATAAAATACCCGACCCTTTCCTTCCGTCCTCGCCCATGTGTTTGGAAAGGGCGGTCGGTCATACATAGGACCTTTCATCTTCGGCGAATCAATGACTGTCAGCACGTGGATGTCCGAGCGGAAATCTTTCAGTGAATACCATTCCTCATTGAAAGCGAATGATTCACCCACATCAGAGAAGCCAGGGAAAGCAGGATTGATCACCTTGTTGGTCGCAACTTGCTGGTCACCATGGATGATGAATTCACCACCAAGAAGACAAATATACGGATCGCAATCCTCTCCATGGTTCACATAACGATCCGCCCCCTTACTCGACTCATCGTTCGTGTGGAAAGTATCACTGGCGCTATGCAAACCAATGAATCCACCACCATTTTTCACGTAATCGAAAAGCGCCTGTTTTCCCTCGGGTGTCATCGCTGGTTCTTTATCCTTTCCAAGAGTTATGAGGTTTCCTGTGGTGTAAAAAATAACCGCATCAAAACCCTTCAAATATTCTGGCGAAAACTTCGAACCATCTTTCGAAAACTCAAATTCCCAACCATGTTTCACTCCAATCTCGATGAAGATTTTTTCTGCAAAGCTCGGCTTTCCTTTCTTCCAGGAAATCACGTCATGCTCAAAGCCACTGGATTTCGAGAAGAACAGGAGCTTATGCTTGGCTTCTGCATGTAGTTGCCCAACTAGATTTAATAGAATGACCGAAATAACAAAAGCTGACCTAAACATGAGGTCACCATAGTGAAGATTTAACCGACAGCAAGCGCTCTCGACGGGTATAAAATGACAGTCGCAGTAACCCAGCCCCACCAGTGAAATGATGATTCTGATGAAGAGTGCGTGACTTTCCATCATCCCTATCCCACAAGCTCCGTATGAAAAAAGCTTTTCCACTCCAATCTGCCACTCACAAACCCGAACGAGTTATCGAGAGCATCAAAGCGGAGATCCGCAAATACCTGAAACGCGAACGCCGGAAACCCCTCCCCGAAGAGGTCGATTTCTGGGATTTCGACTGCCGTGCAGGTAAAGACGAATTATCAGCCACAACCCTCCACGTTTCAGACATCACCAAACCCGTCGACACAGCAGCAGAAAATGGCTGGGATTCGGTCTATATTGAGATCCTAGCCAAGCCCGCCAAACGCACAGCTAAAGAGAAAGAATCGACTGAGCCTGAGAGCGAGTGATTATAAATTTGGTAGCCCCGTTGTTGTCGGGGCACCTTTCATCCCATACATTTTAACAAATGTATTAAATCTCTTCTGACTTTGCTGGACGAATCGTAAAAAAGCCGCTTGAGTTCCCTCGCTTCTACAAAAGAAACAATGCCGCCGTGGTGAAATGGTAGACACTGCGGATTTAAAATCCGTTTCCTTCAACGGAGTACCGGTTCGAGTCCGGTCGGCGGTATTCCTATTAAACAAAGGGGCTAGAGGCGAAAGCCTAACAGAAAAAAGAGGGTGTGCCCGAATTGTGCCTTCAAATTTTTAGACCTAACAGTTTTTCCCCTCATTAATCTTGCATCGTCGCGCCGATCAAGCTACCTCATCTCTGCCGCTAGTCGGTGAGACCACCCCCGAGGTCGAGACACCCGGGGGGGCATATTGCCTTAGGGGTGGTCTGTTATCTTAATTTAAAAACCTCTGCTAGAGTTCCCCCCTTTTCCTCTTCCCAGACCGGCTCTCCAGTGTATTCTCCGCGCTAGGTGAAAAAGCAAATTCCTAGCATTCAACTCCATTCCCAAAACCCCACTTCACGGTGAGCAAATCCACCTCCTTCCTCATAACCGGCATTCTAATTGGCGTGGTCGCAGCGGGCGGCTGGTTCTCCTGGCTCGGCGGCTCGAAAGCGCAGGCAACCGCAGGCGTGCGGGTTTTGAAAATCGCCCACGCACTGCCAATCAGCCACCCGGTCCATAAGGGACTGGTGGAACTCAAACGGCTGACTGAAGAACGCTCGGGCGGAAAATTAAAAATCAATATTTTTCCCAGCGAGCAGCTCGGAACCGAGACCCAGTGTCTGGAAAAAGTCCAGACCGGCACCTTGGACATCACCAAGGTGAGCGCAGCGGCGATCGGGAATTTCGTCCCGTCCTATCAGATATTCGGCCTGCCGTATTTGTTCCGCGACGAGGCGCATTACTGGCATGTACTGGAGGGACCGGTCGGCGCGGAAATGTTAGATGTGGTGAAGACCCGCGGCGACGGATCGCCTAGCGGACTGCAGGGGCTGGGTTACTTCGACAGCGGCAGCCGCAGTTTTTACACCGTCAAACCGGTGTCCAGTCCGGCCGACCTCAAGGGCAAGAAGATCCGCGTGATGGCCGATCAGGTGGCCATGGACATGGTCCAGGCGATGGGCGGATCACCGACGCCGATTTCCTTCGGTGAGCTTTATACGGCGCTGAAGCAAGGAACGGTGGACGGTGCAGAGAACAATCCGCCGAGTTTCGTCGCGAGCCGCCATTATGAAATTTGTAAAAACTACGTGCTCGATCACCACACGCGGATCCCGGACGTGATCCTCGCCAGCAGCAGCCTTTGGGACACGCTCAGCGCCGACGAGCGCGAGTGGTTGCGGAGTTCGGTGAAGGATGCCGGCAAATTCCAACGCGAACTTTGGAAAGTGGAAACCGAAAATTCCCTCGCCGTCCTGCGCAAGGAGGGCGTTAACATCATCGAGCCCGATCCCGAATTGTTCCGCGCGGCCTCCGCAAGCATCGTCGAAAAATACACCAACGCGACGACCCGCCCCTTGATCGAAAAAATCCGAGCCGCCAACTGATTTATGTGGAATCATATCAAACGCATCACCGCGGTCTCGCTCGGCTGGGTCTCAATCGCGGTTTTCCTAATGCTGACCGCCGATGTCTTGTTAGGGGTTTTCTCCCGCAAGATTCTGGGTGACCAGGTGCGCTGGACGGAGGAACTCGCACGCTTCCTCCTCGTCTGGATTTCCTTCCTCGGCGGGGCGATTGCCTATCTCGATGACAAACACCTCGGGGTGGACCTGCTGGTGGACCGCATCGATCCGTCGGCCCGGCGGGTGGCGCGGATCGTGACCCACGGGTTGGTCTTTGCCTTCGCGATGTTTGTCATGGGCATCGGCGGAACGCAGCTGGTGATCGACCGGTTCGACTCGGGACAGGTTTTGTCAGCGCTGCAAATCAACAAGGCTTGGTTCTATCTGGCGGTGCCGGTGAGCGGTTACGTGATCAGCCTGTTCGCATTCGGCAACGTCATCTATCTGCTGACCGGAGCGCACGACATTGAAAACGCTGAGT
>CAWUUP010000242.1:0-3153 GCA_963925255.1 uncultured Luteolibacter sp. | reverse complement strand
TTTCCTCTAATTATCAAAGCTGCCTTTGGTGGTGGCGGTCGCGGCATGCGCGTGGTTGAAAAACCTTCCCAACTCGCCGGCCTGCTCGCCGAGGCTCGCGCCGAAGCCGAAAATGCTTTCGGCAACTCCGCCGTTTTCCTTGAGCGCTACATCAAACGTGCCAAACACATCGAAGTCCAGATTCTCGGCGACCAACACGGCAACGTCGTCCACCTCTACGAACGTGATTGCTCGGTCCAACGCCGCTACCAGAAAGTGGTCGAAGTCGCACCCGCCATGCATCTCGATCCAGTGATACGCAAAGAACTTTGCGACGCCGCTGTGAAACTCGCCAATGGCATCGGCTATAACAACGCCGGCACGGTCGAGTTCCTCTATGATATGGATCAAAACGATTGGTTCTTCATCGAGATGAACCCGCGTATCCAAGTCGAGCACACAGTCACCGAATGCGTGACCGGTATCGATCTCGTCCGCTCGCAAATTCTCGTCGCCCGAGGTGAATCCCTTTTCGGCGAGGAAATCGCCATCCCCGAACAGGATAAAATTCCCTGCAACGGCTTTGCCATCCAGTGCCGTATTACCACGGAAGATCCTGAGAAAAACTTCGCTCCTGATTATGGACGAATTCTCAACTACCGCTCCGCTGCAGGCTTCGGCATCCGTCTCGACGCGGCTTCCGGTGATGCCGGTTCCGTCATCACACCTTACTACGATTCGATGTTGGTGAAACTCACCGCCACTGGCCGTAGTTTCTCAACTGCCTGCCAGCGGATGGATCGCGCGCTCCGCGAATTCCGCATCCGTGGTGTCAAAACCAATATTCCTTTCCTCGAGAATATCATCGCCGATGACACGTTCCGCTCCGGGCAAGCGCATACAAAACTCATCGACACTAAAACTGAACTCTTCAAGTTTAGCAGACGCCGCGACCGCGCAACTCGCACTCTCGCCTATCTTTCCGACATCACCGTCAACGGTAATCCCCAAGCGAAAAACTACCGCCCAAGCTCCATCATCGAGCGTGCAACAAGCGTTCAATGCTCTCCGGTTCGCCTTGCCAAAGATCAAACCAAGCATCTCCTCACTGAACTCGGCCCAGAGAAATTTTCCCAGTGGATCCTCGATCAGAAACGCCTCCTGATTACTGACACGACTCTACGCGATGCTCATCAATCGCTCATCGCCACTCGCATGCGTAGCCACGACATGCTCAAAGTTGCGGATGCCTACACAACTCGCACACCCGAAATGTTCTCCCTGGAAATGTGGGGAGGCGCCACCTTTGATACGTCAATGCGTTTCCTCAACGAATGCCCATGGGAACGGCTGCGCAATCTTCGTGAAAAAGTTCCTAACATCCTTTTTCAAATGCTTTTCCGCGGCTCCAACGCGGTCGGCTACTCGAACTACCCAGACAATGTCGTTGCTGGATTTATCCGCCACACAGCCGATTCAGGAATGGATATCTTCCGTATTTTCGATTCGCTCAACTACTTGCCGAACATGAAGGTCGCTATGGAAGCCGTGCGTGAACATGGAAAATCTATTTGCGAAGCTGCAATCTGTTACTCGGGTGACATTCTCAATCCGGCGCGCTCGAAATACGATCTCAACTACTACATCGCGAAAGCTAAGGAAGTAGAAAAAATGGGAGCTCACATTCTTTGCATCAAAGACATGGCAGGCCTTTGCAAACCACAAGCCGCTTACAATCTCGTTCATGCACTGAAACAAGAAATCGGCATCCCCATCCATTTTCACACCCACGACACCTCCGGTCTCAACGCCGCTTCGGTCATCGCCGCCTCTCGCGCAGGAGTTGATATCGCAGACCTCGCGATCGCTTCCATGTCCGGCTCAACCTCTCAGCCAAACTTAAACTCAGTCTGCGCAGCACTCGGCTCTTCAGATCGAGATCCCGGACTTGACTTCGATGCCCTTAACGAAATCTCCGATTACTGGGAACACGTTCTAACATTTTATAAACCCTTCGACTCAGCACCTCGCGCCGGCACCGCTGAAGTTTACGAACATGAAATGCCCGGCGGCCAGTATACTAACCTCCGTGAACAAGCCAACTCCATGGGCCTCGGCCACCGCTGGCGCGAAATCGCACGCACCTACGCCGATGTAAACCAGCTCTTTGGCGATATCATCAAAGTCACCCCATCTTCAAAAGTCGTTGGTGACATGTGCATGTTCCTCGTCACTCGCGGAATCAAAGCTTCCGACGTTACGAAAATCAAACCCGGCTCTATCGACTTCCCAGAATCTGTTATCGACATGCTCTCAGGCGGCCTCGGCCAACCCGATGGCGGCTGGCCTGCCGATGTCCAAAAAGTCGTTCTCGGTCCTAACCAAAAAATCACCACAAAACGCCCAGGTGAACTCGCAGAGCCCGTGGATCTCAATGAAGTTGCAAAACTACTCAATCTCCAATCCCCAATCTCCAGTCTCCAATCCCAGGATGCGATTTATTCCCACCTGATGTATCCGGGCGTCTACAAAGACTTCCAAGCATCCCGCACAAAATACGATGACCTCAGCAAACTCCCCACCACCGCATTTTTCTACGGCCTACAAATTGGTGAGGAAATCGAAGTTGAAATCGACCCCGGAAAAATTCTCATCATCAAACTCATCTCCATCGGTGAAGCAGATAACGAAGGCCGCCGCACATTATTCTACGAGCTCAACGGAATGCCTCGTGAATCCATCATAGTCGATAAATCCCTCGTCACCACAGCAACCGCTGCGCGTCAAAAAGGCAACCCAAGTGATCCGAATCAAATCTGCGCTCCCCTTCCCGGCATGATCACAGAAATCGTCGTTTCACCTGGAACTGAAGTCAAAGCAGGAGACAAACTCATCACGCTAGAAGCCATGAAAATGCTCACCACCGTCTGCGCTCAAGCCGACGGAACCATCAAAGACATCCTCGTCAAAAAAGGCATACAAGTAGATTCTGATGATCTGTTAGTTTTGATGGAAACTTCAGGCTAATTGACCCCACAGGCTCTCGGTCTGCTGGGATCATTCCCAGCGCTCACGAAGCGCCGATCACCGGAGGGTAATAACCTGTTTCTCCGTTACTCACCATCCACCAAAAAAGCAGCGGATCACCGCAGCAGTCCAAAGCCTCCGGCGGAA
>CAWUUP010000241.1:0-13302 GCA_963925255.1 uncultured Luteolibacter sp. | reverse complement strand
AAACCCTGAGACCGTCTCCACCGACTACGATACCTCAGACAAACTTTTCTTCGAACCTCTGACTCTCGAAGACGTCCTCAACATCTGCGATCAAGAAAAACCTTACGGTGTGATCGTCCAGTTCGGTGGACAAACTCCCCTCAACCTCGCTGCCGATCTCGAACGCCATGGCGTTCCCATTATTGGGACTTCACCAAAATCGATCGAGCTCGCCGAAGACCGCAAGTTTTTCTCTGCTCTCCTCGACAAGCTCAACCTCAAACAAGCCGAAGCCGGCACCGCCACCAACGAGGCAGAAGCCATTGCCGTCGCGAATCGCATCGGCTATCCAGTTCTTGTTAGGCCTTCGTTCGTTCTCGGTGGTCGTGCGATGATGATCGTTTACTGCGACTCCGAACTCTCCACCTACATGCGCGAAGCGGTCACCGCTTCTCCAGAGCGCCCGGTTCTTGTCGATCGCTTCCTCGATAACGCCACAGAAATCGATGTCGATTGCATCAGCGATGGAGACACCTCCGTCGTCGGCGCAATCATGCAGCACATCGAGCAAGCCGGTATCCACTCTGGCGACTCCGCTTGCGTCATCCCTGCCTTCTCGATCTCTGACAACATCAAAGATCAAATCGAAAAAGCCGCCAAAGACCTCGCTCGTGAGTTGCAGGTAATAGGCTTGATGAACATCCAGTTCGCCGTGAAAGACGAAGAGCTCTACGTCATCGAGGTCAACCCTCGCGCTTCCCGCACCGTGCCGTTTGTCTCGAAAGCCACCGGCGTCTCCCTCGCCAAACTCGCTGCCAAAATCATGGTCGGAGAAAAGCTCGTAGATATGGGCTACACCGAAACCATCATCCCCAGCCATATCTCCGTCAAAGAAGCCGTGTTCCCATGGAACCGCTTCCCTGGCATCGACATCGTGCTCGGCCCTGAAATGAAATCCACCGGTGAGGTCATGGGCATCGATAAAGATTGGGGCATGGCCTACGCGAAATCTCAGATCTCTGCCTTCAACCCACTCCCGAAAGAAGGCACCGTGTTCTTCTCGGTCGCGGATCGCGATAAAGAGCGCGCCATCGACGTCGCACGCGGTCTCCACGAGCTCGGTTTCAAGATCGTCTCCACCGGCGGCACCCTCGCCAAACTCGCCGAAGCCGGCATCCCCGCTGACCGAGTTTACAAAGTCCTTGAGCAAGCTCGCCCTAACGTCATCGACATGATGAAAAACAACGAGATCCATTTCCTCATCAACACCCCAGCGACTCACGAGTCTCGTGCCGATGAAATCCTGATCCGCTCCACCGCCATTGCTCAGAAAATCTCTTACGCCACCAACATGGCCGCCGCTGAAGCCTCAGTGAAAGCCATCCGCTCACTCAAGGAATCCGAGCTCACAGTAAAAAGCATCCAGGAATACCACGCGTGATGGATCCCCAAATTTCCAGCGATATGGCTCGTGCCGAGGAAATCCTCTCTGCCCTACCCGATGATGCCAGCGAGGCGGTTTTGAAAAATGCCGCTGAAAAGGCTCTCGCGATCAGCCCTTATTGCTTGGATGCTTGGCAGATCCTTTCCGAACTCGCGGATACGGATGAGGATGCCATCGCTCTTCTCAAAAAAGGTGTCGATCACGGCCGTGAACTGCACGCAGAGCTCATCGCTTCGGTTGGGCCTGAAAATGGCATTTGGGGACACTCGGAAGCCCATGACTTCATGCGACTTTTGCACGATCTAGCTATCTTTTACGATGCAACCGACGAGATCGAACAAGCCGTCGAAATCTATGAGGAAATGCTCCGCCTCAATCCCAGCGATAACCAAGGCGTTCGCGGCGATCTGCTTCACGATTACATCGTGCTGAACCAAACGGCCGAGGCCAGAGCTTTGCTCAAACGTTTCGAGAAAATCGTTCATCGTGATACGAGTCTCACTTACGGCGCCGCCCTCTTAGAAATCATGATCGCGATGGAGGATTTCGAAGATGCTTGGATGGATGAAATCGAACGCCAACAACCATCAGACACCGCGGGGTTCAAAAAGTTTTTCGGTGAAAAATTTCAAACCGTGGACAAAGCCATGAAGAACGCCATGGAAGCCAACCCATACGTCGGTTTGATCATGACCATGCCGGGCATCATGGAAATGGAAGAACCAGCGATGTATTCGGTGGGCGGCCCCGACGAAGCACTGCTCTACGCTCACAAACATGCTCCGACATGGTTGGCCGCCTTTTTGCCTTTCGTCATGGTTTCCACCTACGCGCTCCACGCCAACGAAAATGGCGCCGATCCAACGCCCGAACACCTAGAAGAACTTGAGGCCATTTCTGAATTTGCCACCGACCCAGATTGCGCTCCGTGGTGGGAAGATGACATCGATTGAGGTGAAATCCAAAGAATATACAGGTCAAAGGATGAACGCTTTGTTGAGGGACGTTCTTCTCTTGCCAAGCAATCTTAAAGGCGACTTTCTGGTTCGACTGTTCGATGGATTGGGGATAAGCCTTATAGAGATTGCGGTGATCGTCGCCGCGGTTAGTATGTTTCTAACATCATGAACCACTCCCCACACATCCTCCGAGATTTCGATCACGCGATCACCACTCTCAAAGGCGAGGTTTTAAGTATGGCGGCGAAAGCACGTCACAACTTGGAGCGCGCCATTCAAGCCCTGCTCGAACGCAACCCTGAAATCGCAAATGCTGTCATCGCAGATGACGATGAGATCAACGAACTTGAGCGCATCATCGACAAGCTCGGGATGGATATCCTAGTCAAATATCATCCGCTAGCGTCCGATCTCCGCCTCGTCGTTGCCTCGATGAAAATCTCCATGAACCTGGAGCGCATCTCGGATCACGCAGTCAGCATAGCGAAACGCGCAAAAAAAATCATCGCGGCAGCTGAGCTTGGCGATGTGACCTTAGTTGAGCCTATCTACTCACTGGCTGATCACTTATTACGCGATGCGATTTCCTCATACAGCGATGGCAACGGCCCTCTCGGCGCCTCTCTGCACGTGCGCGACAAAGAACTCGATAAAATGCACAAAGAAGTGACCGCTCAATTCAGCGCTCGCATCGAAGACACCGCCGGCCGCAGCGAGGACTACCTCCATCTCATCCTCATCATCCGCTCCCTCGAGCGCGTCGGCGACCTCTCCTGCAACATCGGCGAAGACGCCGTTTTCCTCGAACACGCCAAAGACCTCCGCCACAAAGGCAGCAGCGAACGCGAAGTAACTAGCGAGAATAAGCCATGAGGCCTAAATTCTAGTCGCCCTGACTAGAATTTAGAGAAAACTTTGGGTATTAGGGTTTGAGTTTTTGACGACTCGATACCAGATTGCGCGTGGGCACGTCCCTTCTCTTTAAACAATGAATGCTTTAACCCGTAGTGCCACCGCTTATTGGCAGTCTTCCATCGGCAAAAAACTGATCGTAGCCGTCACAGGAATCGTAATGATTCTCTTTCTCGCCGGTCACCTGACTGGCAACCTTCTGATTTTCGCGGGTCGGGAGGCTTTTAATGATTACGCACAATTTCTCCACCAAGCTGGTCACGGTGCGTTGATCTGGGTTGCTCGGGTTGGATTGCTCGTAACGGTTGTGCTGCACGTGATCGCAACCATTCAGCTCACCCGCCAAAATCGCGCAGCTCGCAAAGAAGCCTACCAATACAAAACCACCATCCAGGCGAAGAAATCTTCGTTGCTGATGATCTGGAGTGGCTTGACGATTCTTTCCTTCATCATTTTCCACATCCTCCACTTCACAGTGAGAATCGCAGGAGGTTTCTCAGAAATGATGGATCAGGCATACCTCGCTACCACCGGTGAAACCCGCCACGACGCCTACGGCATGGTCATCGCCGGCTTCCAAGCTAGCAGCCTCAATGCACTGGTCGTCGTATTTTACATCATCTCCATGTCCCTACTCTGCTCGCACCTCAGTCACGGGGTCGGCTCAGTTTTCCAAACTCTCGGTTGGCGGTCGCGAAAATCCCAAGACCTGATCCGCAAAGTTTCGCTCGGTTACTCATTCGTCATCTGGGCCGGCTTTATCTCCGTGCCTCTCTCCATCTTATTCGGGTTCGTCAAATAACTCCTTCTTCAAATCATCATGTCACTCGATAGCAAAATCCCGGCTGGCCCACTTGAGCAGAAATGGTCCAAACACAAAATGGACTCCAAGCTGATCAACCCAGCGAACAAACGGAAATTCAACATCATCGTCGTAGGCTCCGGCCTCGCTGGAGGAGCTGCAGCCGCAACGCTTTCTGAGCTCGGTTACCAAGTGAAATGCTTCTGCTACCAAGACTCACCACGCCGCGCTCACTCGATCGCTGCTCAAGGCGGAATCAACGCAACCAAAAATTACCGCAATGATGGCGACTCGGTTTACCGCTTGTTTTACGACACGATTAAAGGCGGCGACTTCCGTTCGCGTGAGGCAAACGTCTATCGTCTCGCTGAAGTTTCTAACAGCATCATCGACCAATGCGTTGCGCAAGGTGTGCCATTCGCTCGCGAATACGGCGGCCTGCTCGACAACCGCTCCTTCGGCGGCGCACAGGTTTCCCGCACGTTTTACGCACGTGGTCAAACTGGACAACAACTCCTGATCGGTTGCTACCAAGCCCTCGAAAAAGAAATCAGCAAAGGTGGCGTAAAGATGTATCCGCGCACCGAGATGATGGATCTCGTGCAAGTCGATGGCCACGCGAAGGGTATCGTCGTTCGCGACCTGAACACCGGAGAAATCTCCACCCACGCGGCAGATGCAGTGATCCTCGCGACCGGTGGCTACGGCAACGTGTTTTTCCTTTCGACTAATGCGATGGGTTGCAACGTGATGGCCGCATGGCGCGCCGCACGCCGCGGAGCATTGTTCGCCAATCCCTGCTACACGCAAATCCACCCGACGTGTATTCCCGTCTCCGGTGATTACCAATCCAAGCTCACGCTGATGTCGGAATCCCTCCGCAACGACGGCCGTATCTGGGTTCCCAAATCCCAAGAGCTCGCGAAGAAACTTCAGAAAAAAGAGATCAACCCAGCCGATGTCGCTGAGGAAGATCGCGATTATTATTTGGAAAGAAAGTATCCATCGTTCGGAAACCTCGCGCCTCGCGATATCGCGTCACGCGCTGCCAAGGAAGCTTGCGACGATGGTCGTGGAGTGGCTCCGACTGGGCTCGGTGTTTACCTGGACTTCCGTGATTCGATCAAGCGCCTTGGTGAGGAAACCATCCGCGCCCGCTACGGTAACCTTTTCCAGATGTATGAAAAAATCGCCGGCGAGAATCCTTACGAGCGCCCGATGATGATTTATCCAGCTGTCCATTACACCATGGGTGGACTCTGGGTGGACTATAACTTGATGTCGAACATCCCTGGCCTCCACGTGCTTGGCGAAGCAAACTTCTCTGACCACGGCGCAAACCGCCTTGGCGCTTCCGCGCTCATGCAAGGACTTGCCGATGGTTATTTCGTGATCCCAACCACGATCGCTAACTACCTCGCGACTCAAACTGCCGGCTCGGTCACCACCGAACATCCTGCCTTCGCGCAGGTTGAGGGTGAAGTCCGCGAGCGCATTGCAAAATTACTTTCCATCAAAGGAAAACGCACAGTCGATTCCTTCCACCGCGATCTCGGGAAAATCATTTGGGACAAATGCGGCATGGAACGCACCGCAGAAGGCCTGAAATGGGCGCTTCAGGAAATCCCAAGAATCCGCGAGGAGTTTTGGAACAACGTTCTCATTCCCGGCACCGGCGAGGGCGCAAACATGGAGCTCGAAAAAGCCGGCCGCGTCGCTGACTTCCTGGAGTTCGGCGAGCTGATGTGCCACGACGCTCTCCAACGCGAAGAATCCTGTGGCGGTCATTTCCGCGCAGAACACCAGTTCACCGATAAAGATTCCGAAGTGCTGGAAGGCAAAACCCAACCGGGCGAAGCCAAACGTCACGACGACAAATTCGCCTACGTTTCCGCATGGGAATACCACGGCCCCGGCCAAGCTCCTACGCTTCACAAAGAAGAGCTGAAATACGAAACCGTAAAACTCTCCGTCCGCAGCTACGCCTAAAACCATGGCTCGTCGCTGGATGCTGATGCGATTTGGATCTCTCCTGAAAGCTCAGGGAGCCCTGCTTTTGCTGATCGCTGCGATGTTTCTAACATTTCTACTGCAGAATGTTCTTGGCGAGAGTATTTACGAAAAATACATGCTCTTCCCCGCCGATGTCGTCAACGCGTGGAACACCTTGCGCGCAGGCGATTATCAGCATGTCGAATGGTCACAGTTTGTAACGCTGTTCACTCCAGCAATGCTCCACGCGGACGCGGGACACATTATCGGAAATATGACCTTCTTGTGGATTTTCGGCGCTCTCGCAGCAGAGCTGCTTGGATACCGCTGCATGCTCTTCGTTTTCGTTTTCACTGCCATCACAGGCAGCCTCTGCCACATCGCACTAAATCCAGATGATGTCGTCCCTTGTCTCGGTGCCTCAGGAGCTGTGATGGGATTTGAAGGTCTTTATCTTGCCATGGCTATCCGCTGGCACTTGCCAAATCCCCATGTCTGGCCAATGGCGAGACCCATTGCACCAAGCCAATTAGCCATGGTCGCAATCATCGGATTGTTTTTCGATTTCATGGGCTACACTGGCGGAGACTCGAACGTCGCCCACGGCGCCCACCTGGGTGGATTAATCGGCGGAATCATTCTCGGTAGTTTCTTCGTGAAAATGCCGAGGGTCGCGTTGCCGAGATAAAATATATAGTTCACCTCATCAACCCTCGACGCTCAGCGCCACTAAGCTCACGCCATTCTCCGGGCGCTAGGCTAAGTTCGTCTAATCCGCCGATCTTGCATCGGATCAAGCGCAGAGTTGGAAAACCGACCGCCGCTGTCATTCGCCGGACTTGGCGGTTTTTTCCTTCAACCAACTCGATACGCAGCCACGCGGTCGGGATGGATTTGCGGAAACGCACCGGCGGATCGCGCGGTGGGATATTCGGCTTATTTTCAAGCAAATCGACCCGACACGGCCTCGTCCGATAACCCTGAATTTCCAAGCCTCCAGATTTGAGCCGATTCAGAGCAGCTTCAACGGGCTCTCCCTCGACCTGCACCAAATACGCACGCGGATGTCCCTGCTCGGGATCGAGGAAGCGGTGATTGAATCCCGGTTCATCACAAAGCAGCAGTAAGCCCTCCGAATCCATATCCAGCCGCCCTACGGGATAAACGTCTTTGGGAAAACCAAAGTCCGCTAAAGTCTTCTGACCGGGTTGATCCGGCGTAAACTGGCACAGCACGCCATAGGGTTTGTGAAAAATAAGCAACACGTCGAGAGACTCCTTACACGACTCAAAGCAACTGACAAGAGATGTCCTTCACGTTTGCCTTGCTTTCATGCCCCGCAATCCACGAAAGTTTGCGCCGACATGCTGGATATCAGGATCATACGAGAAACCGCGGAAGAAGTGCGCGAGCGTTTAAAAAAACGCGGCGGAGACCATTGGAAGCTCATCGACGAAGTGTTGGCTTGTGATGAATCTCGCCGCGCGGCGGAAACCTCCAAGCAAGAACTTCAAAACCAGCGCAAGACGATCTCGAAGCAGATCGGCATGATGAAAGCCAAAGGCGAAGATAGCTCCGCGATCGAAGCAGAGGTTCGCGGGATCAATGATAAGATTTCCAAGTTCGATCTGCTCGCTGAAGAGGCGACCATCAAACAAACCGATTTGTTGCTGAACATTCCCAACCTCCCGCATGCCGATTGTCCGGTAGGCAACAGCGAAGAAGCGAATCCCATCGTCCGCGAGTGGGGAGAAAAACCCGCACTGGTTGCGCCAAAAGATCACGTTGAGCTCGCCACCGCGCACGGCCTAATTTCATGGGAAGATGCGATCCGTATCTCCGGTTCCGGATTTGCGGTATACCGCGGCAAGGGCGCAAAACTGGAGCGCGCGCTGATCAATTTCCTGTTAGATACCCAAGCGGCGAACGGCTACGAGGAAGTCAACGTCCCGCATCTTGTCCTCCGCGAGTGCATGGAAGGCACCGGTCAGTTGCCGAAGTTTGAGGACGATATGTATGGCACTGAGCCAGCAGAAACGGATGGACGCAACACCCTCTTCCTCGCGCCAACGGCTGAGGTTCCGGTCACCAATCTTTATCGCGACACGATCGTAGCGGAAAGCGATCTGCCGCTCAAACTGGTGGCTTACACCCCATGCTTCCGCCGTGAGGCAGGTTCCGCTGGACGCGACAACAAAGGCATCATCCGCATGCATCAGTTCGATAAAGTCGAGCTTGTGCAAGTGGTGGATCCGGAAAAAGGATTTCAAGTTCTCGAAGAACTCACCGGCCACGCTGAGAGCATTCTGCAAAAGCTCGGCCTACATTACCGCGTCATCGAGCTCTGCACTGGCGATATCGGCCAGTCGTCTGCAAAGACTTACGACATCGAAGTTTGGGCTCCCGGCCACGGTAAGTATCTCGAAGTTTCGAGCTGCTCATGTTTCGGCGATTACCAAGCACGCCGGATGAAACTTCGCTTTAAAGATAAGGAAGGCAAAAACCGTTTTCCTGCCACGCTCAATGGCTCCGGCACAGCTTTGCCGCGACTTTATGTCGCGCTGTTAGAACAATGCCAACAACCCGACGGCTCGATCAAAATTCCCGCCGCGTTGGTGCCGTATTTTGGCGCTGAGTCGATTTCCTAAATTCAGCATGCGTTTTTTTAAGTCAGAAGCAGGCGCGATGGTTTTGTGGCTGGCTGCTGCGCTTTTCCTCGCGGCTTTGTTCACGCCACATCTTTATGAGGCAGGAAAAACTCTAGCAGAAAACGCGAAGACCACTGACTACCCCAGCTGGATCGAATCCATCGCTAACTCTGCAAGCCGCGCAAAGCTGGATCGATATTTCAGCCGCTGCCTGCTGGTCTCTGCGCTGGCTTTGTTGCCATTTCTTGTTCTCCGCGTGCGCCACATACCGAAGAATGAGGATCTCACACCATACCCGCTACGCAAACTCACTTGGAGTCAGCGATGCATTCATATCTCTAGCGGTTTATTGATCGGGGCCGCTTCACTCGGAGCACTTGCGCTCGTCCTACATTTCACCGGTGCCAGTGAAGCAAGTAACAACGCATTATCACTCTCCAAGCTAATCCCCAAAGCCGTCATTCCAGCTCTCGGCGCAGGCATCATCGAGGAACTCCTTTTCCGTGGGCTTCTGCTCGGGCTGTGGCTACGTGCGTGCTCGATGTGGAGCGCATGGATCGGAAGCTCACTGATGTTTTCCTTCGTTCATTTCCTCAAACCACCCGCCTACACGATCATTGCAGAGCCAAGCGCTTGGCATTCAGGATTCGAAATGCTGGGTAGCACTCTGGGTCATTTTACCAATCCTCTTTTCTTCGTCACCGACTTCGCGACCCTCGCGCTACTCGGCTTATTACTGGCTTGGTGCCGGACGCGCACCTCTTCACTCTGGCTGCCCATCGGCATCCATGCCGGCCTGGTTTTTGCACTGAAAACCTTCTCGTTAACCCAGAAGCTCAATCCGGAATCTCCGCTGCATCCCTGGTACATCGGTTCAGATTTAAAATCCGGAATCTTCCCTCTCATCGCTCTAGCGATTTGTTTCGCGCTATGCATCGCCTTGGTCCGTCTTGTTCTGATGAAGAGAAATGATAACCCCCAGGTCTCACTCAGTAAATGACCCTGATGAAAAAATAACGATCGCCGTCCTGCTTGCCACAAGCGCCTTTGCTCAAGCTGCTCCCCACTCTATTTTCGATGGTAAAACCCTAACCCGCTGGAAGATTACCGCCAAGGGATCGGTTTTTTACAGTCGAGCTCAACGGTAAAGAAGTAATGACTTACACTTTAGAAACTGCGAAGGACAAAGGACCGATCGGCCTGCAGGTTCATCCTGAAAAAGAAATGAAAATCTTGTTCCGCGATCTCACCCTCGAAGAACTGTAAGCACAGCGACCCGTTTCACTCCTGCCTTACGTAACACTTTGGCGCAGGCATCTACGGTGGATCCTGTAGTAAACACATCATCCACCAATATCACCCCCGGAGCTCCTGTTAGAGCGGCGGGTTTTTTCTTGTTCCATGTCGTTCGAACCTCGAAGGCTTTTTTGAGGTTTTTCATCCGCTGCTTACGAGTGAGCTGCGTTTGTGTTTCGGTTTTCCGCACGCGCTTGAGCCATTTTTCCATCGGCAGACCTGATAGCTTTGCAACGGCACGTGCGATTTCCTCTGCTTGATTAAACTGTCGTGTGCGGAGCCTGCTTTGATGCAAGGGCACGGGAATCAATGGCCATTTCTCCTCCAGCGCGCTCTGAAACCGGCGATCGATAAGCGCGCCAGACGCAAGTTTTCCAAGTGCTCCAGCGAGATGGATTTCCTTGCCGTATTTCAAGCGGTGCACCAGTTCTAGGGTTTCATCGCAGCGATCCATCGCCGCTAATGCGAATTCAAAGTGGAACGAAATATCCATACAGTTCGGGCAATTAAAGGCCCCATCAATCATTCCCTTGAAGCCCTCACCGCACGTTCCACAAAATGGGCTGACGATGCGTGGTAACTTTCCTGAGCATTCCTCACAGAGCGCCTTTCCATCCGAAAGACCGCAACCGCATAGCTCACAGATAGGTGGATACAATCCGTCGAGGGCTCGCTTCATGAAGGGGGGAATCATGCGGTATGGAAAATGAAATCAATCTTTGGAGGATTTTGGATCCAACGCATCGCGCAAGCCGTCACCTAGGAAATTCAAAGCGAACAAGGTCGTGGCAAAAAACAAGGAGGGAAACAACAACAGATATGGCGTCACTTCCATACGATCCGCGCCTTCTTTAATGAGAATCCCCCAAGAGGAGTTTGGTGGTTTTACTCCCAAGCCAAGGAAGGACAGAACGCTTTCTAACAACATGATTCCAGGAACCGCAAGCGTGGTGTAAATGATGATAGGCCCGATGACGTTTGGTAAAATATGACGAAAAAGAATACGGGGCCGGCTCAGCCCTAAGGAAATAGCCGCTTCAACGAACTCCAAATTTTTCACGTTCATGACCTGTGCGCGGACGATCCTTGCAATCGTCAGCCAACCGATCGCGCCAATGGCAATGAAAAGTGGAATCAGAGTTGTGATCGGCGCGACACGATCCCGCTCCCAACCGGTCGTATCAATGACCCATGTCGTGAAATTCGACGAAGGCTCATCGACCACGAGCGCGAACAAAATCACTAAAACTAAAAACGGCAGAGCGAACATGATATCGACAAAACGCATCATGACGGAATCGGTGAACCCCCCGACGTAGCCAGAGACGGCTCCGTAAATGACCCCGATCAACACCGCAACACCGGTTGCCACAAAGCCCACCAACAATGAAACCTGTCCACCGTAGAGCACTCGCGAGAAAACATCCCGCCCGAGCTGGTCTGTTCCAAACCAATACTCAGCTGATGGGGATGCGACGACATTCTGTAGATTAATGGTCGAAGGCGATGCAACAAATGGCAAAAACGGCCCAACGAAACATGCGATGATTATTGCGCTCAAAACTCCGAGGCTGACCAGCGCCGGTTTGTTTCTCGACAACCGATGCCAAGCATCCTGCCAAAGCGAACTGCCCTGCGATTTGTTTACCGTCTCATCTGACACGCAGGCAAACTAGAATAGCTATGACAAAATGAAGAGCATATTTTTCACCGCTTCGTGAGTGTGGAAAAACCATGTTCAATCCCTGCTAACTTTGCTTCTATCGCCTGCATGCGCGCTTTGATTTTTGATCTTGATGGGACTTTGGTTGAATCCCTGCCCGGTATTGCCGCCTCACTAAACCGTGCACTGGATCAACACGGGCTTCCCGGTCAAAGCCATGATAACGTCCGTAGTTTTATTGGAGATGGCGCCATAAAACTCGTGCAGCGTGCACTTTCCACCGTCTCACGCATGGACCTCACTGATAGCGTGGTGAAAAATTTCGCCGCAGATTACGCGATTTCATGGCCCAACGGAACATCGGTCTATCCAGGCATACTTGAACTGCTCGCGGAATTAGAGTCACGTGGAGTTCCTCTCGCCGTGCTTTCTAACAAACCCCATGCCTTCACCACGAAAATTGTGGAAACGCTTTTTCCTGATACCCATTTCGCCGAGGTCTTAGGAAACCACGAAAACCTCCCCCACAAACCCGATCCCACCGGCGCACTTGAAATCGCCAAGACATTGGGACTCGCCCCTGAAAGTTGCGTGATCATCGGCGACTCGACCATGGATCTCGACACCGCAAAAAACGCGGGCATGCGATCAGTCGCAGTCACTTGGGGATATCATGATAAAGAAAGCATGGGTGGCGCAGATCTAATCGTTGACTCAGTCTCAGAACTCTCAGCCACGCTTTGTTGAAATTTTCCATCATCTAGCAGCGTTTTGACTAGTAGTTTCCGGTTTGTTCCATCTCCCTTAATTCCATTTTAACCATTCATCACTCGATTATGAAAAAACGATTCACCCTCGCCCTCGCCGCAGTTGCCTTTTCAACGATACTCCATGCTGACCCGATCCCAGAGGCGCTCCGCCAAAATGGTTGGTTCATTGGCTGCCAAGCTTACACGTTCAAGAATTTCACAGCTTTTGACGCGATTGCTAAAACAAAAGAAGCTGGCGGCAATATGATCGAGTTTTATCCCGGCCAGACGATGAAACCCAATTCTGACATTAAGGTGCATCACACCATGTCGGAAGAAGCCCGCAAGGAACTTCTAGATGAGTGCAAACGCCAAGGCGTTCACGCCGTGAACTACGGAGTGGTCCCTGCAAATAATGCTGAAGACGTTAACAAGATCATGGACTTCGCCAAAGCCATGGGACTTTATGCGGTCTGCAGCGAATCCACCGAACAAATCGTGGCTTGGGAGGCCGCCGCTATTCGCACCGATGTTAAAGTTGCCTTCCATGAACACGGCCGTCAGCCAAAAAATCCTGCATACAAAGTTTGGGACCCTCTCTACATTCTTGGCGTCGTCGAAAGCCGCGATTCACGTGTCGGTGCCTGTGCCGATCTCGGACACTGGTGCACATCAAGTCTTGTGCCCGTGGATTGCCTACGCGTTCTTAAAGGCCGTATCGTTTCCGTTCATCTTAAAGACAAAGAGAAAAATGGTAATGCCGCTGTGGTTCCAGCTGGCGAAGGCGTCGTCGATGTTGCTGCCTGCCTTGAGGAGTTAAAATTACAAAAGTTCGATGGTCATATCTCAATCGAGCAC
>CAWUUP010000240.1:0-5198 GCA_963925255.1 uncultured Luteolibacter sp. | reverse complement strand
GAAGATCTGAAAGGACGTCGTGTCTGGCCGATTGTGAAACGCGCCCTGCGCTGTGCGGAATTCGATAACGCGGCTCGCTTGGCTGAGGAGTCGTTGTTTGAAGAAATGGAAGTCCCTCGCAGTCACGCGACATTGGTCGATGCGAATATCAAAGAGCTATCAATCGCCATACAAGCTGGATTCGACACGGTGAAGATCAAAGCGGGTCGGAACGTCTCTGTGGAAATGCGTTTTCTCGAAGAAATGTCAGCCGAGTATCCGGCACTGAAATGGAGAATCGATTTCAACGAACTGCTCGATCTCGATGGAGCGGAGCGTTTTCTCAGTGATTTATCTGATGTGGTAAAACGTAAGATCGATTTTATAGAAGATATCTGTCCTTTTTCTGAGAGTGTTTGGACGGAACTTTGGAAAAAGCATCGTGTTCAGTTAGCGGTCGATCGCGAGTCGGGTCCTCATCGTAAAGCGGCGCAGTGCATGGTGATCAAGCCAGCAGTGGACGAACCGTTTTTGTTGGGCGAGGCGGCAGTAATGAATTCTCAGCGTGCAGTGATCACGAGTTACATGGATCATCCATTAGGACAGGCTTTTGCGGCATGGGAAGCGGCACGGACGGAACTGATCTTTCCTGGTTTGATCGGAACCTGCGGGTTGCAAACACATCACCTTTTTGAAAAAGACGCTTTCAGTGAGAAGCTGGGCGATTGGAAGCCAACTTTTAAAGCGCCGGGTGGTACGGGGTTAGGCTTTGATGATGAACTTGCCGCACTCACTTGGGTGAGTCTATGATCCCTGAGTCGCGGGTATTTTTCATTATGGATCGCAGCTTATATATTTCACCATCGTTTTGGAATGATCCTGCGAATTGTGTTTTGGGCGGAGAGTTAAATCAAATTCCGGATCTGGGCGATTTAGGTGGTTCGGTTGTTTTTAAAACTTCAGGAAGCACCGGTAAATCGAAATGGGTGGTGCATGAGAAGCAGGCAATGCTTATTTCGGCAAAGGCGGTTAATGCCTGGCTTGGGGTGGATCAGCAATCCAAGTGGGGATTGGCTTTACCTATTGATCATGTGGGTGGGTTTTCGATTTTAGCACGGGTTTTTCAGTCGAGTTGTGGTTTGGTTGAATTTGAAGGGAAGTGGAATGCGAGTGAGTTCACGCAATGGCTTGGCTCAGAGAACGTCACGCATGTTTCTCTGGTTCCAACGCAACTTCATGATTTGGTAGAGGCATCTTTGAAAGCTCCAGAAAATCTCTGTGCGGTGGTCGTAGGCGGTGGTCGTTTGACCGATGCTTTAGGGCAAGCTGCGCGTGATCTCGGTTGGCCGGTGTTGGCGAGTTATGGAATGACTGAGGCAGGTTCTCAAATTGCAACGCAATCCACGCATCAACTAAACCAACCGTTTCGTGAGAGTGGTTTGGAGATTTTACCGATCTGGAGAGTAGAGAGCGATTCTGATGAAAGGTTATCTATATCTGGCGATGCGTTGTTTCGAGGCTACATTTTTGAAGAAGGAAATATCGCTCGATTCGAACCATTGTTAGGAAATGAATTTCTAACTCATGATCGTGGGATGGTTTCTGGAAATTTTCTCAAGCCACTTGGACGCATGGATTTCTTCGTGAAAGTGTTGGGAGTGCTGGTGGATCTCGAGTCAATCGAACGACGATTTCTTGAAGTAGCGGCAGGGCGGGTGACTCCGGAGAAATTCGCAGTGATCGCGTTGCCAGATCACAGAAAAGAACACGTGTTAGTTGCTGTTTTTGAGAGTGAGATTGCTGCCGATTGCGTTGAGAAATATCAACGAGTTACACCAGGTATAGAGCAACTAGAGCAGAGTTTATCTTTCCCATGTTTTCCGCGTAGTTCGTTAGGAAAACTGCGGCGTGGTGAATTGGTGAAAATGTGTGAGAGATTGCTGAACGATTGAACACCGTAGGCTTTGGACGGCTGCAATGATTTGCCGCTCTCTATATTAGGTCCGATTAACCCAAGTGTGGGTAGTTACCTAGCCGGTCATAGAAATTGCCGCACGAACAGAGCTGGGAATAAGAATCCCAGCAGTCCAAAGCCTGCGGCGCTGATTTCTTCAAAATCTATCCTTGAGGGTTATTTCACGTGTCCCTTTTCTTTTTTCGTCGCGAGGACAGCTTTGATGATCTCTTTGAGCTCGTCGTCAGTATTTAAGGTGTGAGCAGGCATGGCTTGCTCTCCCCAAACTCCAACACTGCCACCTCTGACTTTGGCGAAGAGGTTATCCACAGCTAGGGGATCTTTTCCATACTTGTCGGTAATGTCTGCAAAGGACGGACCAACAAGTTTACCCTGAGCAGCATGGCATGAAAGGCAGGTGGTCGTTTGTATGAGCTTTGTGCCTTTCATTTTTGGATTCATGCCGAGGATGCGTGGGTCACCTTCAGGTGCGGCGATCTGATTGAATGAGGTGTTATAGGAAATACGGAGAAGTCGACCATCTTTGACGTCGTACCAGCCGTTGCCATATTCGAGAACATAAAGGACACCTTTATCAAAAAATTGATCGATCGGTTTCCTGAAATTGAAGTTTAGCGGGAAGTCTTCCACTCCGACATTGTTTTCCTCCGCATCGAGGCGAACAACTTTGAACCAAGAGCGGTTCCAATCGGCAAAAAACAGGCAGTTATCATAGTAGGCTGGAAAAGCATTTTCCGCATCGCTGGTGTAATAGACTCCTCCAATGATGGAACAACTGCGCTCATAGAAATGCAGTGGTTCACGTGGGATTGGTAGATCAGTGATCCCGGTATTGTTTTTGGATTGGTTTTTGAGGTTCTTCGGATCGAAGGGGGTTCCCGCTAGGTCATTGAAAACTTTTGTATCGGTTATGACATAGGGCCAACCGTAGTAACCTGCAGTCTTTGCTTGGTTGATCTCTTCACCTGTAGGCTTTTTATCCGGTGCGACTTCGCTCCAGTAAAGAGTGCCAGTCTTCGGGTTTAAAGTAATACGGTAAGGGTTACGCGATCCCATCGTATAAATTTCAGGTCGAGTTTTTGGAGTGCCTGGCTTGAACAGGTTTCCATCAGGAATGGTATATGTGCCGTTTGGCATGACTTTGATCCTGAGAACCTTTCCTCGTAAGTCATTGCTATTGGATGCTGATCTCTGAGCGTCGCGTTCTTTCTTATCTTCCTCGATCGGTGTAGCAGGTTTAGAGAACGGATTGGTGTTATCACCGGTGGAGAGGTAAAGCAGGCCATCTGGACCGAAGGCAAGAGAGCCAGCCTCATGGCAGGTAGAATCTTCACGATCAGTTGGCACTTCGAAGAGTGCTTTTTCAGAGTTGAGATCGAGTTGCCCGTCTTTGAAGGTGAAACGTGAAAGGCGATGTGAGCTCACATCCGGTAATGAGTAATAGCAGTAAAGCCATTGATTCTGAGTAAAATTAGGATCGGCAGTGATTCCTAAAAATCCACATTCGCGTGCAGTATTTCCTGTTCTTATAGCGACTTTCAAAGTTCCGCCTTCAGTGAGTTGATTGGAGCCGGGTGTCCAAATCCGTAGTTTTCCCGTGCGCTGACAGATCAGAATTCGTCCATCTGAAAGCATCACCATTTCTTGTGGATCGAGGAAACCTTGGGTCAAGACATCCACTTTAAAGTGAGCCGGGTTTGGTTTTTTAGCATAAATGGGAACTGAAAGGAAAAGTGAAAGGAGTAGAAATTTTTTCATCGGATCATGGTTAACGAATTAAATCGAGGTGTTGCTTTTTGGCTTATGCACCTCTCCAGTCACAAGCTCTAAATCTAGGTCGTCTATATTTTTTAAGTAAGAATTCATTTACTCGCTTATGAATTCTGAGATAAATTTACATCATTATGAAATTAAATACCTATGTTGTTGCGCTTTTAGGCGTGCTTTTTTCAGGAAATTTAGCGTTTAGCGCCGATCCGATGGTGCCAATTGATACATCGAAATATGAGGGGAAAATCAAAGTAGCCTGTGTGGGTGATAGTATTACGCAAGGGGCCGGCATGAATGGGAATCCTTATCCGAAGCAACTCCAGGAGTTGTTAGGTGATAAGTGGGAAGTGGGGAATTTCGGTGTGAGTGGCCGGACTTTAATGGACAAAGGAGATCATCCTTATTCGAAGGAGAAAAAGTATCAGGATGCTTTAGCGATGAAGCCCGATGTGGTCATCATCATGCTCGGCACGAACGACACCAAGCCTCAAAACTGGAAATTCAAAGATGAGTTTGAAGCAGATTACAAAAAGCTCATCAAATCATTTCAAGACCTTGAAAGTAAGCCACGGATCTACATTTGTCGCGCTTGTCCTGTGATTGGTAAAGGAGCTTACGAGATCACTGAAGAAGGTATTCAGGAACAGATTCCCATCGTCAATAAGATCGCCGCTGAAATGGATCTCGGCATCATCGACATGTATGCATCTTTGAAAGATACGCCGGAACTCATCCCCGATAAAGTTCATCCAAACGCTGAAGGCGGTGGAAAAATGGCGGCTGCAGCCGCTGCGGTGCTGACGGGAAAGAAGGCGGAGTAAGGTTCACTTCAGATACCATTCCGGCAGATTTTAATCATACTTTAAAATCAGCAAAAGGCTTCCAAAACCAAATCTCATCCGAGGTTGTCTATGGCTCTCTTGCTTGGCTTTATTATATATCCAGAGGTGCGCGACTTGAGTAACCCGGTCCATGGGCAAAACTTCCTCATTTCAGGGTTGTCGTCGGGGCATGAAATTTCGAAGATTCCTGCATGTCGAAATACGCAGGTGAAGAGGTTTTAGTGGTCACACGATCGTTGTTGGATGAATTGGCAACCTTTCAGGGGATGAGGGTTGAGGGAGTGGACGATATTGTTTCGGTTCTGCTCACTGAGGATAATCACTTTTTCATGGATCGCGGTGCCGCCGAGGAGGATCCGAGCCACAAACAATTGATCCCTTATTGCATTTTTAAATGTGGAGATCGGGTGCTGCATTACACGCGTGGCAAGGCGGGTGGTGAGAATCGGCTACATGCGAAAATTTCCGTGGGAGTCGGTGGTCACATTAATCCGGTGGACATGGGGGAGGGTCGCCAAGGTGCGGCAGCGTATTACGCGGCGGTTCACCGGGAAATCGACGAGGAGCTCGATATCAAAGGTGATTATGAAATGCGTATCGTCGGCTTGCTGAATGACGATTCTAACCCAGTT
>CAWUUP010000239.1:0-4615 GCA_963925255.1 uncultured Luteolibacter sp. | reverse complement strand
CAGTCGTGGTGAGAGCAGGGAAGGCTGAGGTGTAGGTTTGTAATCCGTGTTTTTCAGCGAATGCGGTCATCCCTGGAGCGTTTTTTCCCAGCAGGGATTTTGAGAGGCCAACGATGTTTAATACGGCGAGTCGCATACGGTGCGGAGTCTAGACATTAAATTTCAATATCCAAGAGAAGAGTAGTGATACTCAAGATTAGGAGATACATGAAAAAAGAAAAAATGAGGTGGTACGGTTTTACCAAGAACGCCGCAGGCTTTGAACTGCTGGGAGCGTCCCCAGCTTTTTCGGCGGGTATTTTTAATCTGAGCGATGGCTTACTACCTGAGATGTCCGTTCATTCATCATCAACCTTGAAGGCTGCGGATAATCGCAGCAGTCCAAAGCCTTCGGCGGATAGGATACGTAGCGAGGTTAAATCTCTACTTCATCTCCAAGCTTCGCCACGATGATTTCTTTTCCTGTTTCTATCAAAGCAGCGCGTAAGGCTTGTGCACCCTCGGCTTCACCATGCACGAGCCATGTTTGCGTTTTTGGACCTTCGACGTGATTGTAATAATCGACCAATTCTGAGTGATCGGCATGACCTGAGAAGGAATCGACGATTTCGATGTGCGCATTCACATGGAAGGAATCACCGAGGATATTGACTTTTTTTACACCGTCACGAATCCGGCGTCCGAGGGTTCCTTCTGCGCAGTAGCCAACGAAGAGAATGGTGGTATTTGGATCTTCGATGTTGTTGCGGAGGTGGTGAAGGATTCGACCAGCTTCACACATGCCAGAAGCAGAAATGATAATAGCTACGCCTTCGAGATCATTGAGTGCTTTGGATCCTTTAACGGATCTGACAAGGGTGAGATCTTCAAATCCAAAGGGATTTTGTTTTTCAAATAACGTTTCGTAAACTTCTTCGTTAAACGAATCTGGATGGAGTTTATAAATTTCCGTGGCGCTCACGGCGAGGGGGCTATCGACAAAAACTGGGATAGCTGGAATTTCTTTAGAAGTGAACATTTCATTCAGAACGTAGAGTAATTGCTGAGTCCGTTCGACGGCGAAGGCTGGGATTAGAATTTTTCCTCTGCGTTTGATTGCTTGTTTGATGACTTGGCTAAAATGCTCATCAAAACCCGGAGGTGCCTCGTGCTCACGACCACCGTAGGTGCTTTCCATTAAGACGTAATCGACATCTTTCACTGCTACCGGATCTCGTAAGACTTCATTGCCTCCACGTCCAACATCACCGGAAAATAGAAAACGTTTCTTCTTACCATCGCTCTGATCTTGGATATCTAGAACAACCTGAGCAGACCCTAGAATATGCCCGGCATCAACAAAGGTCAGCTCCACGCCATCGGCGATGTGAAGCGGACGATCATAACTAAGCGTGACAAATTGACGGAGGCATTTTTCTGCGTCTTGCTGGGTATAGAGTGGAGTTGCATCTGGCAAACCAGCGCGCTGGCGATGCTTGTTCAGCCACTTGATATCGCTCTCCTGAATATTAGCACAGTCACGCAACATGATCTGACAAAGATCACGAGTCGCATGGGTGGAAAAAATACTACCTTTGAAACCTGAGCGAGTGAGATTTGGGAGATTGCCGCTATGATCGATGTGGGCGTGAGAAAGAACAACGACATCGATGGATTTCGGATCGAAGCGAGGAAAGCAGCAGTTGATCTCGTAAGCATCTTTGCGATGACCTTGATAAAGTCCGCAATCGAGAAGGATACGTTTGCCATTGATTTCAAGCAGATGCTGAGAGCCGGTGGTGGTTCCAGCTGCGCCACAAAATTTGAGTTTCATAGCTTAATCCTGCCTCTGAAAATAGCTGCTGCAATGAAAATAAGTCCTACAGGACCTATAGGACTTATTTCATTTCTAGAGAAACTTCTGAAAAACCAACGAGTCACGTCCGCTAGCAATAAACTGCTCACGACGCTTTTCTGGCAATACATCAAGATCAGACTGCGCGTAGTCCGCGCGAGTGAAGAAATCTGCAGCACGGTTCGTTAAAGCAACCACTCGAGGGATGCCTTTTTGTTTAGCGAGAGACTCAGCATGTTCGACGAGCTCAAATCCATAGCCGCGACCTTCGTGGGCTTGCTTGACGTAGAGGCAGGCAATTTCCGCGCAGTTTTCTGATGGATATTCATGCAAGGCAACGCAACCAACAACGTTATCATCGATAGACATAACGCAGTAATCACCGATGCGTGCTTGGATATCTTCATAGGTCCGAGCAATGAGTTTGGTGCGACGCACAACGCGTCCGATCATGCCGAGCAGTTCGGGGATGTCTTCGTCGCGTAATTCACGGATGATCCGATAGCTATCAGCATGCACCATGGTGCCAACACCTTCGTTAGAGAAAAGCTCATCGACCAACACACCTTGTTGCCGACCGTTGAGAACATGAACCCGTGGCACACCAAGATTACAGGCATTTGCGGCGGCGGCGAGGAGTTCACGACCCTCGACGTTTTCGAATTTTAATACATCTGGAACATCCGCAGCTCGAATCGCATGGGCGGGTTGGCCGTTGACCAGAATACCTTGCTGCAAAAGTGCGATCACTTTGGAAACTCCAATGCGTTTTGCGAAATCGACGACTTCCATATCGAGTGGACCTATACCTGATGCATCAATGATGGCAGATTGGCCCCGATTCAGGATGTCTTTCACTTCCTTAGCTGCTAGCTCATCAGTAATCGGCAGGGTGACTCGAGCTGCCATGATTTCACATTCAAGAGTCCAATCATAAAGATCTTTGAGGTCGCCACCGAGAACACCGAGAACAAGCTTTACGCCAAGGTCTTCAAGAACAGCCAAATCTAGCAAGGTTTCAGCAACCGCGGGTTCTGGAAGAAGATCTGCTTCAATCAGCACGCAAAAAACCTTTCCCCGGAACTGGGGTATATACTGAAGCACGGCACGTAAGTCACTTTTCTCTACCACGCAGGGGAATGTAGCGTGAGAATTCCGGATTGGAAACTTCAATGATCCTAAAATAAGCAAATCAAACCACGGAATGCACAGAATGATGGACAGGCAGCGCTGATACAGCTCAACCTAACCGCGTGAGCGAAGTGATGATAGAAACGAAGGATTTGCACAGGAGCTATCGGATCGGAAAAAAATCGATCGAGGTGCTTCACGGTATCGATCTACAGATTCACCAAGGCGAAAAGGTGTTTCTCTGTGGACCCAGTGGCGCAGGGAAGACGACACTTCTATACACTCTGGCGGGATTAGAGAGACCGGAACGGGGTAGCGTGCATATTGCTGGAACGGATCTCTATCAACTGGGTCGCAAACAGCAGGCCGCGTTTCGAAATCTCTCAATTGGGTACGTGTTTCAAAATTACCATTTATTACCCGAACTGACCGCTTTGGAGAACGTCGCTGTGCCAGGTGCGATCGCGGGGTTTAACCATACAGAGGCAGCCTTGCTCGCCTTGGAGCGGGTCGGATTGAAAGATCGAGCGGATCATTTACCTTCGGAAATGTCGGGTGGTGAGCAGCAACGAGTTGCGATTGCTAGGGCGATTGTGAACCAGCCGGCTGTGCTTTTTGCAGACGAGCCCACCGGAAATCTTGACTCAAACACGAGTAAAGATATCATGGAAATACTTTTACAACTCGTTGATGATCATGGAGTTACACTGGTCGTCGTGACTCACGATCAGAGTCTTGCGAAGGTTGGTGACAGGACCTTGGTAATCAAGGATGGAAAGGTGACTTGAGTTTGCTGCCACGAGTCATTTGAAGTAGCACTTCAGTCGCGCTGGCGGCAGTAGCAGGGGGTTATAAGGGTTATGAGGAGGTGCCAATTGAGTGATTAATAGAGGTTTTGAGGGCTCTCAGGTTATGGCCCAATACCTGCCGCTGAAAGCACTGAGCGCATCTGTTGACTGATATTAGAGCCACCAAGAACGGCGGGATGGAGCGTGGTAAATTCACCGCAGACTCCTAAAGCTAAGCCATGACCGATCCGATCACGGCAGGGCTCAGTAGAGAACTCGTGAATCCATCTAAAAACCAAGCTAGATTGATTCGGCTCGATAATTTCGCCGCTTATTATATTCGGTAACGCTGATCTCCGTAAGATTTCGAAGCTCTGTCAGTGATTTCAATCAGAGTTTCTCTAGTTGCGATTCATTTTTCATGGCGCTGAAACTTATTATCGATGTTTAAATCAGGGGAATTAACCCTATATCTATTACTAATTTATCGATTTGGCATTACATATATTGTAACAAGTTGTAATAATCATTGCCCCAAGTAGTCAAGATGAGCATTTGAACCAAAAAACGAGATTATGAGAGATTACAGGCATGATGTCTAAATTATGGATTTCTAGCCAAGTGTCGCTGGTATCCACGCATCATCCAAAACGAATCATGTGTTCTGAAATTCTTTGGCTGCGCTGGATGTGCATCGGGTCGGATCAACGAACAAAATGCGTTGATATTGAAATGATGATTGATGGCCCATAGCTCGCGCAGGTCAAAAAACTGATGCCCGATGCCTTGTCCGCGGAATACTGGTTAAAGCACGGATTCTCCAAGATAAGCGATTTTACTGAGATCATAATTAGCTTCTATG
>CAWUUP010000238.1:0-7180 GCA_963925255.1 uncultured Luteolibacter sp. | reverse complement strand
AATTCATGACGTAGGGTTCCATAAAAATAACAGGGCAGTCATAGAGTCGGTTCGCCAAAAGATTGCGGGCGTAAAGGTAGGGACTGGAGGGGATCGCTCGAAAATTTCCTGCGCCCGGACGGTAAATGAATGGGGGTATCTCAGATATTTCTGCGAAAGTTTCGGCGATATCCTTTCCGACGATCAGTTCTTCTTCATGTGTGCGTTGAAGTAATTTTTTGAGCATTTCAAAGCGTTGGTCAGAAAGCCTGACTTCATCCGGTGTGTAACCTCCATTGAGTAATACGTGGAAATGATTGTTTGGAACGAGTGTTGGATTTAGTGGGTCGCCCCATGCATCGGCATTGAAATGCAAGCAAAGCACGAGATCGGGCTTGATGACGTCGTTCACCAGATTGGCACGAGCACGAATTTCTGCGGTGCGGTAGAAGAGTTTTTCGGCGTAAAGTCTGAGCGATTCGGAGTCAGTGAGTGAGGAGTCACTCTTGGCAAGTTCAGCCAAGTTCTCGGGTCGAAAAGGAGTCACGGGGTCGGCTTTTTTACGCACGAGGGTGACTTTGGCGCCCATGTCTTCTAGTAGAGGTTTAAGAATATTGGCAACGTGCAGGGTCATGTCGCCTTCGGTGACAGGTGTGGCATCGCCGATCTGGAACCAACGACTCTCAATTTTAGCCCATGCTCCGCCGATGTGTCCGGGGTCGATGGCGATGTGAAGGTTGGCGAGAGGTTTTCCAGTAGGTCTGGTGGGCAGGGTTTCGGTGGTTTGCCAGTGGCGAGGAGTGGGCAGGGTTTTCTCGGGTTGGGCGAAATGGAGAATAAAAGGAGGTTCGGTTAGTTCGCTAGAGGTCAGGATTTCAGCGTCAGAGTCCTGAATCGTGATGAATTTCTGCCAAGTCGAGTCGGTGGTGAAGATGTCACGAAGAAGGGTTTCGAAGTCTGAGCGAGTGATCGTATGCTGAAATTCGTCTAGCTGGGACCAATCGGGGTTTTGACCGAGGATGGAGAGGGCGGAAGAGATTTTTCCTTCATTGGGCTCATCCGTAGGCTTCGGCTGGCGCAGGATGAGAAATACCATCAAGGCAGCAAGAAAGAGAGTCGCGATGATGGGAGCGGGCTTACGCATGGGAATGAGATAAACGTTAAACAATAAATTTTAAACTCCAATGGAAGAAGTTGGGAGAATGAGTTCTGGATGAATACGGAAGGATACATTCATTTTTTAACCACAAATGATGCGAATGGGCACAAATTTTCAGAATGGGGTAGTGGAGATAAGGTTTCTATTTGAAATATCAGAATCTGATTCGCGGGCATTTGCGTTCATTCGCGGTTAACTCTTCTAGTTCATTTGGTCTCGATGATACGGAAGATATGGTTGCCATCTCGCGGCTTAGGGATTTGACTTCCCGCCCACTCAACTTTTCTACCTGTGAAATCCCACGAAATTTTTACTACCATTGATCCCACTGTCGTTGCTGAAATGCTCGATTGGTTCCGCGCAAACGACAAAGACGTCTACAAAACTGTCATCTCGACCTTGGCAGCGGACCGAAAGTTGCGTCCGGTGTTTGTGCAGAAAAAGTCTTTAGCTGAGCAATACGCATGGGTTCAGAAGACTCTCCAGCTCCGCTCTTGTGACGGAGTTGGTGAACAGTTGATGCAGGCTTATTTGATGGCTGCACAGCAGAAGATGCTTGGAATGTTCTGCGATGGGTTAGGGATTGAGCACGATGGCAAGGGATCGGTTTCCGGTGCCTTGCCGAAAGAGTTGGATACGAAAAAACTCGATGAGACGGTGGAGAAGTTAGTGGATGTTTTTGATCCGAAAATTTTCACGCTCTATTTGCTTTGCTTTAACATGCAGGTGGCGGGTGGTTATGCGGCATTGACTGCAAAACTTGCTTCTGATGAGCGCCTGAAATTGGCGTAATGTTTTTTTTAAAGAGATGCCTAAAGTTTACCTAAAGACCTACGGGTGCCAGATGAACGAGCGCGATACCGAACAGGTAGCGCGAATGTTCACTGAAGGTGGCTACACATTGACTCCAACTGAAAATGATGCGGATGCGATTTTGATCAACACCTGCTCGGTGCGCGATCAAGCAGAGCAGAAAGCTTTAGGAAAAATGGGCATCATGGGCGCGCAGCGGCAGAGGCGGGCGCATGTGGTTTATGGCTTTATGGGTTGCATGGCGCAATCACGTGGGCAGGAACTTTTCGAACGTATTCCGCATCTCGATATCGTGGTCGGCACGCAGAAATATCACAAGGTATTTGAATATGTGGATGGCATTTTGAAACAACGGTTAGAAGCGCGGATGGACGATCCTGCTCTTTCGTTGAGTGGAACTTCGGTATGTGACATCGCGGAGGAAGCGGATTCTCAAAATACGATTCGTGACCATTTGCCGAAGGCGCGCAATGCATCTGCATTTGTTTCCATCATGCAGGGCTGCAACATGCGTTGCTCCTTTTGTATTGTTCCCGATACTCGCGGAAAAGAGCGGGGTCGACCGATTGCTGACATCGTGAAAGAGGTTGAGTTTCTCGCGCGCCAAGGAGTGAAAGAAGTCACTCTGCTAGGTCAGATCGTAAATCTCTACGGCCGCACGGAGTTTCCAAAAGTTGACGGAAAATCACCATTTGTTCAGTTGTTAGAAGCGGTGCATGAAATCGATGGAATCGAGCGGATTCGTTTCATCTCACCGCACCCGATTGGATACCGCGACGATTTGGTGGCGGCGTTTACGTATTTGCCAAAACTGATGTCCCACATCCATTTCCCCATGCAGAGTGGATCGGATCGGATCTTGAAAGCGATGCGACGTCCTTACAAAGCTGAAAAGTTCATCGAGATCTGCGAGAAGATGAAAGCTGCGAGACCGGATATCGCGATAACCACGGATATCATCGTCGGCTTCCCAGGTGAGACCGAAGAAGATTTCCAAGCGACCATTGATACAGTTGAAAGACTTAAATTCGATAACGCATTTGTGTTCCGTTACTCGAAGCGCAAAGACACGCCTGCGGCAGAGATGGAAGATCAAGTTCCTGAAACTGTGAAAGAAGAACGCAACCAACGTCTACTGGAAGTGGTTAATCGTTTAGCGATGGAAAAGCATGCGGCAATTGTTGGCACCGTGCAACGCGTGCTGTGTGAAGGTTCTTCAAAATATAATACCAGCACGCTTTCAGGTAGGACTCCGCAGAATAAAATCGTCATCTTCGAAGGCGATGTAGAACGTCTGACTGGGGAGATCATGGATATTGAGATCAAGGATTCGACCGGGTTTACGACTTATGGTGTGCCGGTGATGGTGAATGATTAGATTTTACCGCCGGAGGCTTTGGACTGCTGTGATGATTCACAGCTTTTACGTCGGGCGTTGTTAATCGGAGCTCCGGGGTTATTTCCGGACATTTCTGTTTATATCCATCCACCTTAAGAGCTGCGCATGAGCGCAGCAGTCCAAAGCCTCCGGCGTTGAAATCTTGTCCTATTGATTCAATCCGCGTTCTTTATCTAATCGGTAAGATCTCCCACGTATGATCAAAATTGTGGTCAGCAAGGCGAAGAAAGGGACTTGCCAGAAAAGAGCATTTTGGAGGGCGTTGCTACCGATAGGAAAGGGCGGATTTACAGCGAGCAGTAAAGAAAAGCCGAGGCCGAAGGAGCCGTATGCGAGGTTGAAGGCAAGGCCTTTCACTGAGAGGACCGTGGCTCGTTTTGATGAGTCTGTGGCACGATTGAGAGCGCGACTCATGGTGAATCTAAGATAACCGAGAGTGGTCATGAGAATCATGGCAGGAAGCAGGCACCAAATGGAGTTTGCTGGGACGATGCCGATCAATCCAATCAAAGCGATGCCTGAAATGAATGCGAGATTGGAAAGTGTGCTGTGGCGTTGATTCAGTTTCGCAGCGATGGTCGGGACGACATAGCCAAGCAGACCAAGAGCGGCACCGATGAAGCCATAAGTCCACTCGGGAAGGTGAATCATACGATAGTAGCTGCTGTTAATCGTAGCGAAGTTTCGTACGAACGCATCGATCGAAAAACCAATGATGATGATTACACGCGTGGTTGAGTTGGTAAAAACCCATTTGGCAGTTTGTAGGGTCAGTTTGATGGCGTTGCCACAAGCTTTAGAAACGCCTTGAATTTCATGGGCGTTTGGCTCGACCATGCGGAGTGTAATGCACAAGCAGGCGATTGCTTGCATTAAAACAAGCCCGATGGGTAAGCGATGAGCGAGCGTTGTGCTGAGATGAAATTTTTCGGGGAGTAGTTGATTGATGAGGGAGGGATCGTAGAGAACTCCACCCAGAATCATGGCGACGACATATCCGACCGAGCGATAACGCATTGAGGTTGCGAGGATTCTATCCCATGCGTTTTCGCGCTCAGCTTCTGGCAGAGAGTCGTATGCAAGTGCTTCATCGGCACCGCTTGCAGCTGCTTCAGAAAGACCTGATAGAAATCGGTTAGTGATGCAGAGTCCGACAAGCAACCATCCTCCATCTTTGGGTGCGAGAAGAAGACATAACATTTCCGCGATCATTAGGATGGAAGCGGCGACCAGCAGGGTTTTCCTGCCGAGCGTGTCAGCCAGTGCGCCTGATGGAACTTCGAATAAAAAGATCGATGCCGCCCAAACAAAATTAAGAAGGACGTATTGATCGAGAGTTAACCCGAGATCGAGAAATAGAATCGCGAGGATAGGGTAATAGGCGCGCGCATTGTAAAGCGTCGTAAACCACACATAGCGCATGGGATTACGTTCGACTGATGCGGCACGATTCATATCACAGAGCTTCCTAGCTCATCACGAAATAGCAGAGAGCCTTATTGATTCGGCCCGCGATCAACGTCCATACGGAAGGCTTTTCCGCGTAGTTTTGCGTTGCGGGTTTTCTGAATCGCTTGATCGGCGAGAGCTTCCGGGACATCGACTAAGCAATGTTTTGGAAACAAAGTGATGCGACCTAGGCAACCATCTGGAAGGCCTGCTTCACGATACATCATACCGACGATGTCTTTAGGCATGATGCCTGCACCTTTACCGAGAGAGATGAACAAGCGTGACATACCACCTTCGACTGGACCGGCGTCGCGCTTAGCACCGCCGCGTTCGTATTCGCGTGCTGGGCGATCAGGGGATTCGTAACGTGGACGTTGCTCGCGTGGTTCACGTGAATCACGGTTATCGTTTCTGCTATTCTTGTTATCGCGCTCGCGCTTGTGACCGCCTTCTGGCTCGCGATCCTCTTGGATGGCTTCGCCTTCACGGCCGTTCGATTCACGGAGCATGGTGATCAAGGCGCCGGCGATATCAGTCGGGGTGTGACCTTGTTCTAACAAGCGGTCGATGTTTTCCTGATAGGAATCAAAGCCACCCGTCTCGAGGCGTTCTTTGAGCGATTCAAAAATGATGTCTGCGCGGCGACCCTCGACTTGTTCGACGGATGGGATTTTATCGCGTTTGATGACTTGGCGGGTATACCGCTCGATGGCTTGGAGGCGATAGATTTCGCGACCGAAGACGAAAGACACAGCACGTCCGGAGCGACCTGCACGGCCGGTTCGTCCGATACGGTGAACGTAGTCTTCGGGGTCGGTTGGGAGGTCGTAGTTGAAGACGATATCGATCTCATCGATGTCGAGACCACGAGCTGCAACGTCGGTTGCGACGAGAAGTTCGACCGCGCCATCACGGAAACGTTTGAGAACGCGTTCGCGCATTTGCTGGGTGATATCGCCGTGGAGGCGGTCGGCAGCGTAGCCGCGGTTGACGAGATCTTCCGTGCATTCATCGACCGAGCGTTTCGTGTTACAGAAAATGATCCCGAGACGTGGCGGGTTCATATCAAGGATACGGGAAAGGACTTCGACCTTAGAGCGCTGGCGAACCTCGAAGTAGGATTGATCAACGGTGGAAACCGTCATCGCTTTTTGTTCGATCTCGATGAGTTGCGGGTCGTTACCGAATTTTTTGATGAAACGGGTAACTCCCTGATTCATCGTCGCGGAGAAGAATAGGATCTGGCGTTCTTTTGGAAGAGCGGCGAGGACTTCGTCCATTTCTTCTTTGAAACCCATGTCGAGCATGCGGTCGGCTTCGTCGAGAATCGCCATTTTGATCCGGCTGGCATCGAACGAGCCACGGCGAAGGTGATCAAGCAATCGGCCGGGAGTTCCGACGACAAGCTGGGCACCGCTACGAAGTGCGCGGAGTTGGCGGTCGATCGGTGCACCACCGTAAACAGGAGTCGCTTGGAGACCGGTTTTTTTTGCGCCGAGGCGATGAACTTCTTCACAAACCTGAACGGCAAGCTCACGGGTTGGGCAGAGAATCAATACCTGTGGGTAAGCTTTTTTGACGTCGATCGATGCCAAAGCAGGGAGAGCGAAAGCCGCGGTTTTACCGGAGCCAGTTGCGGAAAGGCCCAGAATGTCTTTGCCGGCGAGGGCAGGTGGGATGGCTTTCCACTGAATGGGAGATGGGCGCTCGTAGCCCAAAGTTTCAATCGCTGCGAGGAGGTCATCGGGAAGGCCGAGCTCAGAAAAAGGAGGTGTGTCCATAGAAGATAATACAAGAAAACCACGGTTTTTCCGCGGGGACGCGGACTCTTGCACAGGTTTTGCGAGAATAACAAGCATGGAATATTGCTTGTTATGAGGGGTTTTTACCACAGAGACACAGAGGTCACAGAGGAATACTGAGCTAAGGTTGATGGAATTAGAGGGAATTTCATGACAATCTCGCCCAGCAGACCGGTTTGATAGAAGTCGGTTTTGTCACTGCTTAGTTCGCATTGCGACTCTCTGTGACCTCTGTGTCTCTGTGGTAAAATTCTTAATCTGACCGCATTATTTAAGGATTACTCCTTCCATCGATAATGCCCCGTAATCGGGAATTCATCGATTCTGTCTTCTTCTTCGGTGCCTCCGCCGATGTTGTGGATCACCAAGGGTTGACCCGCTGCGTTTTTCTTATCACTGACGATCATGATGTGGGGGAGGGTCTTTGCTACCATGCAGGTGACGAGGTCTCCGGGGAGGAATTCGGGTTTCTGGTCGCCTTCGGGGAGGGGGATGGAAATGTGATTTCGGGTGAAAAACGTCATGAGATTGGGGACGCGGCGGTGGTCGATGTTCTTATCGGTCGATTTTAATCCC
>CAWUUP010000237.1:0-3965 GCA_963925255.1 uncultured Luteolibacter sp. | reverse complement strand
CTCTTGTATTCACCGTTTTCTAGTTTGATGAATGCGAGGTTTTTCACTGGAAGACCTGCTTGCACAGCGATCTCGTTCAGGCGATTCATCTGGCCAGTAGTGATGCTTGCAAAGCCTTTTGCGTTGATGGCACGAACCACTCCACCGCCGTCAAGGACACCACGGAAAATCTTAAATTCGGTCGCCGCGAAAACGTCTGCGAGATCCGTGATCTTCATGTCGAAGCGGGTATCGGGTTTATCCGATCCGTAAATATCCATCGCATCGCGATAGGTCATCCGTGGAAAATCATTCGCCAAATCAATATCGAGACCTGCTTTGAACATCGCACCAAGCAATCCTTGCACAATTGAGATGATGTCTTCTTGTCCCACAAAGCTCATCTCAAGATCAATCTGTGTGAACTCTGGCTGACGATCCGCACGCAAATCTTCATCACGGAAACAACGCGCGATCTGGAAGTATTTTTCCACACCCGCAACCATCAACAACTGCTTGTATTGCTGAGGAGCCTGCGGCAATGCGTAGAATTTTCCTGGATTCAAACGCGATGGAACGAGGAAATCGCGAGCACCTTCTGGTGTTGGGTTCGAAAGAATAGGCGTCTCAATTTCATAGAATCCTGTGTCATCGAGAAAACGTCTTGCTGCCGATGTGATCTTGCTGCGCTGACGGATATTCTTGGTCATCCGCGGGCGGCGCAGATCGAGATATCTGTATTTCATCCGGATATCTTCGTTAGAAAGTTCCTTATCGAGCTGGAACGGCAATACATCAGATTTGTTGACGATCTTCAATCCGCTGGCAACGACCTCAAGTGCTCCGGTTGCCATCTTGTCGTTCTCTGCACCTTCGAGGCGTTTGCAAACTATGCCTGTCACTTGAACGACATCTTCTTCACGAAGGCTGTGGGAAAGCTGTGCAACCTCCGCTCCCTCTTCAGGGCGGAAAACGCATTGGGTCAAACCTTCACGATCACGCAAATCGATGAAAATCACTCCACCGTGATCGCGTGCAGAATTCACCCATCCAATGAGGGTAACAGTGTGGCCAATGTTGGATTCGCGGAGTTCGTTGCAGTGATGTGTACGCATAATGAAAATAGATTTGGTTAAACCGCAGATCGACGAGATGAACGCAGATAAGAGGGATTTGAATAATAAAATTTAAAAATACAGAATTTAGATGGATGAAAGAGTTACTCTTCGAAACTCAAGTTTGGCATATTTGAAGTTCAAGATGAGACCTACCCGCAGGCCTGTAACACGGAGATAATTTAGCATCTGCCCGATCTCATGATCAGTGATACGTGGAATGGTTTTAGCATCGACAATCACTTTTTCAAAAGCAATGAGATCTGGTATGAATTCGCCGACTTTGGTTTCGCGGTAATTGACCGGAAAACGCGGCTGCTGAATACAAGAGATTTCTTGGTGGACGAATTCAATCAAGAGTGAGTTTTCATATACTTTTTCATAAAAGCCGTGTCCCACTTGATTCAATACCGTAAATGCACAGCCAATAATACGCTCCGTTTCCAGAACATAAATCTCGTCTCTTCTATCTGCGTTCATCTGCGTGCATCTGCGGTTAATTTCCTCTTCATACAAGCAACGGTCCATCCGGCTCTGTTAGACGCTTCGTGATCCAACTCACTAAATCCGAAGCCTGACAATATTCTTCCTGCCTGTTGGCGAGGCTTTTGATTTTTACTGATGGAAATTCGGCATCCACGATCACTGCGAAACGAGCTCCGCATTTTTCTGCAGCTTGGAATTGCTTGCCGACTTTCGTCACAGCAAGCGGCAGATCGACAGAAACTCCTGCACGACGCAGAGCAGTCACCAAAGATAAGGCATCGGCGCGCACGGTTTCATCAGGAATGACCATATACACTTCGCAACCCGTGGCGTTGCGCTGCAACCAAGCTTCCATCTGCATCGCCGTATGCGTGGTTTCTTCGATGAGGTTACGAATCACGTAGTCGCCCATCGCAAATCCCGTCGCCGGCATATCAACTGCACCATCGGAAATGGTTTTCACTAAAGTGTCATACCGCCCCCCACCAGCAACTGCGCGCATGGATTTTTTCGAGTCGAAAATTTCAAACACCACTCCAGTGTAATAAGCCAGACCACGAACGATCGATAAATCTAACTCGACGAACTTGCCAAATCCACGTGCTTTGAGATCTGTTAGAATGTCTTGGAAAGATCCTTCAGCGTCTTGCGGGTTTGCGACGAAATCACGCACTTCCGCTAAGGTCGCACCAAATTTCGCGAGCTTCTCAGTTAGCACCTCAGGTTTTTCGCGCTCAAGCTTGTCCACCAAGTTGAGGAAATCCGGCATGGTTTCATCGCTCACACCCCGCGCTTGAGCAAATTTCACCCACGCATTTCTGTCGGATATCCGAACCACAAAATCCCCTTCCACAAAACCAAACGAAAGCATGGTCTCAACCGCCAGAGCGATCAATTCAGCATCCGCTCCCGGACCCGCTTCGCCGAGGATATCGACATTGAACTGATGAAACTCACGTCCCCTGCCCTTTTGTGGTTTCTCGTAACGAAAGCACTGACCGATCTCGAACCATTTGAGCGGCTTCGGATACTGCCGCTGCTCGGCCGCCGCGATTCGTGCCAAGGAGGCGGTTACTTCCGGCCGTAAGGTCACATCACGTCCTCCCTGATCTTCAAAACGAAACAACTGCGAGGAAAGCTCACCACCGGATTTTTTCAGGTATAATCCGGTGTCTTCAAGGATGGGCGTTTCATACTCCACATACCCACAACGACGCGCGACCTGACGCCAAGTCTCAAACAAATAATTGCGAACCGCACATTCACGCGGAGTGAAGTCACGAAAACCTGGAAGTGCTTGAAATGTGGAACCTGCCATTGCGGGGGCGCGACAATGCACAGCCCTACCGACACATATCAAGCCTTTACGTGGTTGGTTTTTGTGAAATCATTTCAACTACAGACATTCAGAAACATTCCCTCGTGAAAGCTCTAGGATGCGAATGGATTGATCACCTTGACACCCGTATTTTTGAAATCTTCAACATTTCGGGTTACCATCGTCAGCTTGTGTCGGTGAGCGGTGGCAGCGAGTTGACTGTCGAGCGAAGGAACCGTTGTGCCCTTTTTATCCCAGGCTGCCATCAATTGACCCCAAACATGAGCTGTGCTGGCATTAAAGCTCAAGACACGGCCTTCCATACGTTTGCAAAGAGCACTAAACCAAGCTTGCAACGCTTTCTTACGCTTTCCTGCCGGTAGTCCTTCGATACCACGGCGGATTTCGCCAACACTGATGGTGCTCAGATAAAGTTCCGTCTCGTGGTCACGTAACCACATGACGACTTGCTCATTTGGTCTAGTCTTCGCCAGTTCGCTGAAGACATTTGTGTCCACGAGGAAGCTCACAGCGAAATAGATCTGGTGAAATCTTTAGCTCTTGGTGGAATCTCCAGCGGATAAGGACAAGCGAGAAGATGATCCACCAGGCCGTGATTGGGGGGGCGGTTTATGCGGCGCAGAGTGATGGTATCTTCATCATCTATGAAGACCTCAAAATCCTGCCCCGGCTCGAGATGCATTTGCTCCCGAACAGCGCTAGGCAGAACAATCTGACCTTTTTGTGAAAGAACCGTAGTCAAAGTATGAAAATCTTACCTCTTGAAATTAAATACCGCAACTTCATTTTTGAAATCATCTCCTCACCGCATCCCCCATCTCAGCAGCATTTCGAAAAAATATTCATCTTCTCCCAAAAAAACCTTGCATCAAATCCATGCCTCAGCTTTCTTTCCGCCCCACCGCGACAAACGACCCGTTCGTCTATCGGTTAGGACTCCAGGTTTTCATCCTGGCAAGAGGGGTTCGATTCCCCTACGCGATGCCATACTCAAAAAAAAGTTATATAGAATAGTTTTAGAGAGGTAAAGGGGCCTCAACAAATTT
>CAWUUP010000236.1:0-3756 GCA_963925255.1 uncultured Luteolibacter sp. | reverse complement strand
CGCTTTCCTGCAAATCTCTTCGAAGGCGATTACTGGATATTGGATCTAAATCCCCAATACACAAGAGCCCTCATCGGATCACCGAATCGTAAGTTTCTCTGGCTGCTATCTAAAAATCCCAACGATGAAAAAAAAGATTTTGAAGACTTTATCAAAAAAGCCAATCAAGTAGGATTCAAAACAGAACTTCTTTACTCTAATCCAAAACGAATAAGATAAGGAAGATGCCATATATTAATTCTCACTTAAACGTGTGAATTAATATAATTTATCCACTGAAACACTGGCTACTGCATGAGACTTTTTATGAGCTTCTAAAGCCGATTCTGACTGAGATTTTACCCATTCATCAAAATCCTTCTGAGAAATAACTTCCATGGTGCCAACCATGTTTGCATGGCCTTCTCCACAGAGCTGTGCACAAACAACAGAGGTTTCCATCGTCTCAACAGGAGTAAACCACATCGTATTTTCTTGGCCTGGAATAGCATCCATTTGCACTCGCATTGGAACAATCGCATAGTTGTGGATTACATCTTTAGAGCCAACATTTAGAACAGCAGGACGTTGTTCAGGAAGCTTCAAGCCAGATGCAATAAAATCGTCATGGGCATTAGGATCCGTGTAATCAATCCCAAGAACGTTGGTCCCATCGATTAACGCAGCATCCACACGACCAAACTTACCATCAAGACCAGGATAGTGATAAGTCCAACCGAACTGCCAGCCAACCACACGAACCCTGACCGGATTCATATCTTTAACTTCTTCCCATCTATCGACCTGATTATTCCAGAGAGGAAATGCAAAACCCAAAAGTAGAGCGGCCTCAATGATAATCACAGCTACTTCCATGTGACTGGAAAGATGACTTTGAACACCATGGTAAGAAGCCTTAGGATTACGCTTACGCCAAAATTTAAAAAGGCAGTAGAAAAAGAAAGTCGTCCAGCCAACAAAAAGTGCTAGCATGAACCAGTGCACCACCATGATCAAGTGGTCAACGTCACCACCATGAGCTGAGTAGTTTTTTGATAATCCGATTAGTTCTGAGAAGGTCATTTTAGTTAAAGCTGAAATTTGGAATGATGAAATCTATCTTAGTGACTGATGTAATCGTCGCGGAGTTCGGGATCAAGATTGGCGTTTTCTCGACGAGCCAGGCGCACCATGAAGAAAGCAATACCTACCAATAGAGCGACGATGATTAGAAGAAGAAATAGAATTGAATAGCCAATGGAATCACCAGCTGCCTCAAATGAAGAACCGCAGGTAGTGCAAGCTAGGAAATGGATTGGATTCATGACTGATTCAAAGATTGAGTTTGTTGGCTTTTTTGCAGAAGCAGATGGCGTAAGCAGGCATGAGGAGAATTCCAACAATACCTATAACCCCAGAGACCGTAGCCATTGAGGAAGGCTCCGGAGAAAGAACAAACGACCATAGCACTAAGAACGCACAAAATAGTGTGCATACGGTGATGAATACGATGTGGAAACTACGGAGTGACATAATGATTATTTATAAAAGAGGTAATCAAAGATAGGGCTGCTTTTTGCAAGTGCAAGGAGTGCCGCCATACAAATGAAAAAGAAAATCGCTCCAAAAAATACCCAGTAAATAAGTTTCTTCTCGTGATTTAAGTGCATGAATATAACAGCCACGAGTGACGCTTTGGTTCCAGCGATAAGAAGTCCAACAATCGCATCCCACTTATCGAAACCGTGTTCGCCTACATCCAGCCAGTATAACCAACCTGGAGCCTCGGCAACAAGCACGGTAAGCACCGTGCCCACGAGTAATGCACCAAATACCGCAAGGTAGGTCTTTTTAGACTTTTGGATTGCTTCAATTGAATCAGCCATTTCAGAGATAAGTTAAAGTTAATTGGATAAGAATTACATGAGATAGAAGATTGGGAACGCGAAGATCCAAATCAAGTCAACGAAGTGCCAGAACAAGCCGCCAACTTCGACACGGTTTGCAAGCCACTCTGGATTAGAGAGATACATTTTACGTCCGAAGAGCAGGTAATAAAGCAGGACAATGGCACCACCGATAACGTGCAGTCCATGAAGACCCGTAATAGTGAAATAGATCGCATAGTAGTTATTCCAACTAGGAGTGAACTTGGAAGCATAGCGAATTTCCTCACGTGGCACAGTCATCTCTTCAAAGGTCTCATTTCCACGAGCCTCATAGTTAGGACCCATAAACTCTTCTTTGAGTTTGTTCGCACCGGAGATTTTCACACCCTTGGTATCAACTCCTTTTTCAGCGAGATCTTTCCAACCCAAGCGATAGAGCTCTTTGTCAGTAAGGACACGAACCGGAGTTCCATCTTTCTCAAAACCATAACGGTCATTGAGAGTTTTTTGTTTTTTAGCGTTTTGCTCAAGATGCCATTCCCATGCTTCACGAACAAACTCGTTGTTCTTCATCAGCCATGAGTTGTTGATTGCTACCTCAGCAGAAATCCCCTTGTTCTCAGCCTTCATGACCAACCATTGAAAATCGATCGCATCGACGTAATGGAAAACCATCGGGCTCTCCTCAAGCTTACCATGGATAATTGTATCGTCGCGTAGAGTAGAGCTAGTTTTACCTTCCTTGATATCTCGAGGTTTGAATAGCAATTCAGCGGCATTACTAAGTTCAAAAGTAACTGACGGAATTTCACCCAACATCTGGGGCTTAAGAGCTTCCAAATCGATGTTAACACGATCAGATAACTCCCAACCTTTTTTGCCAGGATTTTCCTTTTTAGCCGTCATCCAAGCAGCTCTAAGCGCTTCAATTCGTAGCTCGGAGTTATGAGCAAGTGCTGCAATATGTGTAGCTTTGATTTTCTTGAGGAGCTCGAGACTCAAAGGAGTCCCCGCTTTGGCAACTTCGATTTCAGGCTTACCTTCTTCAGTGATCACTTTAATATCAGCAGCAAGTTTAATTTCGGCTTGATGGTGTTTAGCCTCATCAAGCATCTCTTCAACCCATGCAGCGTGATACCTTTTCGTAGAGAATGTAAGTTTCTCCGTTTTCACGCAGATCATATTTTCTTCGATACGATGGCCTTTGTGATCAAGGACATATTCTTTACCTTCCTTTTCGTAGCCAAGGTGACCCTCTACAATCGAGTAGTCATGCAGACGAACCGCTTGGTGATGGAATTTTAGATAATACTCAATTCCTTTAAGCACCATGAAAAGTGCCGCACAAGCAACCGTGATGGACATGTAGACTTGGAACTGTCTCCACTTGCGCATTTTCAATGCCGCCCATGCGAAGACCACGGTCACCGATGACGCGATTAGTATGAAAGTATTAATCAAACCAGGAAGAACCGGAAGACTCCGTTCTGGCCATGGATAATCGGCACCCAAGCGCAGATATACATAAGCGGAAAAGAAGCCACCGAATAGCATGACCTCGGAAGCGAGGAAAAGCCAGATGGCGATCTTGGAGTTTACAAGACCCGTGTCTTTGCGGGGTGTGAAGATGTATGGGATTTCCATTTCTAAATTTGGCTAAGGCTAATTTTCAGCGAGCTGTTGAGCTTAATGAGTGTCTTTTGGAGTGGTGACGTTGGATTCTTCTTCAGCCCCCTGAACATTCTTGTTTGGGACCTGCCATTGCGGAAAGTAGTCTTTATCGCAGTCAGGGCGGGAATACTCATAAGGACCGCGATATACTGCGATATCGAAGGTAAAGTTTCCGTGACCCGGAGGTGTAGGAGTCGCCCACTCAAGAGTGGTTGCA
>CAWUUP010000235.1:0-3390 GCA_963925255.1 uncultured Luteolibacter sp. | reverse complement strand
AATCCATGTCGTAATCAACATATAACCAATCACTACAGCCCAATCCAAATTTTGGAAATGTGTCTCGATAGCACTGATGAACATATGCCGAAGCTAATCACTCCCGCTCCGCAACCAAGTTTCAAATTCAGCGCGCCTACATGTTCCTTTTCAGTTTCCAAGCCGCTCGTATCCCTCTTTACTTCAAGCCATGGATCAATCAGCCCTTTTACCAAAAATCGTCCAAGACGATCCGTGGCTTGAACCTCAGACCGATGCGATCCTGCGTCGCACCGCTCGCTTCGAAAAAGCACTGGAGGAAATCCAGCAGCAACACGGCTCGCTCGCCGCTTACAGCAATGCACATGGCTTATTTGGCATTCATTTTGATCCGATACAGAAACACTGGACCGTCCGCGAATGGTTACCGGGAGCGAAAGCGGTTTCTTTGATCGGTGAGTTTAATCAATGGAGCCGAGATTCCCATCGCTTGGAAAAATCCGCCAATGGCATCTGGGAGCTGAATATTCCTGCCGATGCTTTGAAACATGGCGATCAAATCAAGCTGCACATTCATGGGGCGGATGATTCTCAACTCGATCGTTTACCCGCCACGATCACCCGAGCTATCCAGAATCCGACCACTCATGATTTCTCAGCGCAGATTTGGTCACCTCCGCAGCCGTATGTTTGGAAGCACACGTTCGATCCCAAGCAAATCACCTCGCCGTTCATTTACGAAACCCACGTCGGCATGTCCGGAGAGGAGCCGCGGCTTCATACTTATCTTGAATTCGCCGAAGAGATTTTGCCACGTGTCCAAAAAGCCGGCTACAATACGATTCAACTCATGGCCGTTCAGGAGCATCCTTATTACGGCTCGTTTGGTTATCACGTCTCATCGTTTTTCGCGCCTTGTTCACGTTTTGGAACGCCTGAGGACCTAAAATATCTCATCGATACCGCACACGGCATGGGCATCGCGGTGTTGCTGGACATCGTGCACTCCCACGCAGTCAAAAATATCGCCGAAGGACTCAACAACCTCGATGGTTCAGGTCATCAATATTTCCACTACGGTGGAAAAGGCGAACATCCGCAATGGGACTCGAAATGCTTCAATTACGGAAAAACTGAAGTCCGCCAGTTTCTGCTCTCAAATGTCCGCTACTGGCTTGAGGAATTCCGCTTCGATGGCTTCCGCTTCGACGGCATCACCTCCATGCTTTATCATTCCCACGGCAACCGTGCCTTTGGAGCCTACGATGACTATTTTGGCGACGATGCCGACGAAGAAGCCATCCTTTACCTCAAACTCGCCAACCAACTCATCTCGGAAATCAAACCCGGTGCCATTGTCGTGGCTGAGGACATGTCTGGAATGCCTGGCTTATGCCGTCCCAACTCCGAAGGCGGTATCGGTTTTACCCATCGCCTCGCTATGGGAATTCCCGATCATTGGATCAAGCTACTCAAAGACCAACGCGACGAAGATTGGAATATGGATGAACTTTGGGGAGTCCTCAACAATCGCCGCCACGGTGAAGCCACCATCGCCTACGCGGAATCGCACGACCAAGCGCTCGTCGGCGATAAGACCATCGCGTTTCGCCTGATGGATCAGGAAATGTATTGGCACATGGCTCAAGAGGATAGCAGTCCTATCGTCGATCGTGGTATCGCCCTTCATAAAATCATTCGTCTCATGACCCTTGCCTTCGGCGGTGAGGGCTGGCTGAATTTCATGGGTAATGAATTTGGACATCCCGAATGGCTCGATTTTCCACGCGAAGGCAATGCATGGTCTTACCATTACTGTCGCCGCCAATGGTCGCTACTGGATAACCCAACACTCAAATATACTTGGCTCGCCGAATGGGATCGCGATCTCGTAGCATTGGCGAAAAAACACAACCTGCTCCAAGCTCCTCCCGCCAATTTACTCCACATTGATCATTCCAACAAAATCATCATTGCCGAGCGTGCGAACTTAATTTTCATCATTAACCTCTCACCCGACAAATCTATTTTTGGTTACGGTGTCTGCCCTCACAATAAGAATACTCACCACCTCCTTCTTGATTCCGATGCAAAAGCCTACGGTGGACATGCTCGAATCGATCCAAATGTCGATTACCCCATCCACCCAGATGGCCAACTCAAGTTCTATACCACTTCGCGCAGTGCGATGGTTCTCGGTTAAATCATATGATCAATCGCATCGTAAATCTTTTCTGGCTATGGACGATTCTGGGAGTTGTATGGGCATGGGTTTTTCCAAGTCATTTCACCTGGTTTCTTGGGGAAATTCCCGGAACCGAAATCGCACTCATCTCCGCAGGACTCGGGATCATCATGCTTGGAATGGGCATGACTCTCAGCTTTGATGACTTTCGTGAATGTCTGAAAATGCCTCGCTGGATCGGGCTTGGAGTTGCTGGGCAATTCCTAATCATGCCTCTTCTCGGTTGGGCAATCGCCACGATCTCTGGACTGCCTAATGAGTTTAAACTCGGTATCATTCTCGTCAGTTGCTGTCCCGGCGGAACTGCATCTAACGTTGTAACCTTTCTCGCTAGGGGAAACCTAGCACTCAGCGTATTGATGACCGCTTGCTCAACTCTGCTCGCCGTCTGGCTCACTCCTATTCTCACAAAGCTCTACGCCTCTGCCTTACTTGAAATCAATGCCACCGACATGATGCTTTCCATGCTCGGCATCGTGTTGCTACCGATCTTTGGGGGCTTATTGCTCAATCGCTACCTCGGTTCTGCACTTCGCCACGTAAAACAGATTTCCCCTGTGATCTCGGTGCTCGTGATTGTGCTGATTGTTTCCGCCATCGTCGGCGCGACCAAGCTATCGATCATGACTTATTGGAAAACGCTCATTCCCGCTGTCTTCGCCGTGCATGCACTTGGCTTCGGACTGGGGTATTTCTGGGCACGATTTTTTAGAATTCCCGAAAAGGAATGTCGCACGATCTCAATTGAGGTCGGCATGCAAAATTCCGGACTTGGCTCCAGCTTAGCGAAAACACATTTTACTATGCTAGCGGCAGCGCCCTGTGCGATTTCAGCATTCTTCCACTGTATCATCGGCAGTTTGCTTGCGAGTTATTGGAATAAGAAAAAACTCTAATGCTAGGATGATTTTATAAGTCTTATAGAACCTATTCCCCGCAACACGCTGATGCTTCATGCACGCAGTTCTCGCAGAGATGCTCATCACCTATGATTCCTAGGGCATCTCCACTGCAGCGATCGCAGGTTGCCTGCTCTGGTGAAGATTCTTCCATCATTCAGCAAAACGGACTTCTTTTGAGGAGCTGCCTCCACCTCGACCAAATTTATCTCCGATGTCTTTACTCGTGACGCAAAGCATCAGAGAAATCAGCGCCATCGCACAGGC
>CAWUUP010000234.1:0-8199 GCA_963925255.1 uncultured Luteolibacter sp. | reverse complement strand
AACACAAAAATTAAATCTCTTCGTCAAATAGACGGGATGGACGCAGATCAAACTAATGAGATGTAGGTGTTCTCTGGTAAAATACCCTGATTAAATTTCGTATCCTCTCTTTTATCTGCCTTAATCCTGTCCATTTGACTCCGTTGCGATCCGTCCATGTCCGTTTACCCCGGCCTTGCGGGGTTTGGCTCCCATTGTGGTTTTTCCTCAAGTTTGATCGCCCTAGTTTAGCAACACAAATTCCATGATACGGGCTGGACGTGGATGAGGGCTTACGACATTTTTAAAGACGATGACGGATGCCGAATGGATGCAGCTTGCTTTACAAGAAGCGCGCAAAGGAGTGGGGAAAACCGCTCCCAATCCTCCCGTCGGCGCTGTGATCGTGAAAAACGGGGAGTTTCTCGGACAAGGTTGGCACCGTTGCGCGGGCATGCCACATGCTGAAGTTGAAGCGATACGCTCCGCCAGCGAAGCCCATGGAGCTGACGCAGTGAAAGGCGCCACTGCATATATCACTCTGGAGCCTTGTTCGACCGTGGGCCTCACTCCTGCGTGTACCTCTGGGCTGATTCGAGCGGGAATTGCTCGCGTTGTTTACGCCTGCCAAGATCCGAATCCGCATCACGCAGGCGCTGCCGATAAAATACTGAGCCATGCAGGGATTGAGGTTGTTTCCGGTGTGCTCAAGGATTCTTGTGAGGAAATTCTCCGGCCATTTTTCAAAGTCCAACGCACCGGCTTGCCATGGGTGATCTGGAAATGCGCGATGTCGCTCGATGGAAAAATCACTCGGCCGGAAGGTGAGGGGCAATGGCTCAGCGGAGAGGCATCCCGCGCGGATGTTCAGAAACTACGCAGTGAGGTCGATGCAATCCTCACTAGCGGCGAAACCGTGAGGCGGGACCGCCCCGCGCTGACGATTCGCGTATCAGAATTATTAGAAGGTCGAGAGCAACCCTGGCGCGTTATCTGCACCCAAAAGCCCGATACTTTACCTAGCGATGCCCCGCTTTTTTGTGATGCCTCAAAGCATCGAACCTTGGTCAAATCTCCAGAAAGTTTGGAAACGATGCTGAAAGAACTCGTCAGTGAGCAAGGCGTACTCTCTGTCATGATCGAAGCGGGAGGGAAATTTTCCGCCGCGATGTTGCGCGCCGGCTTGGTTGATGAAGCGATTATTTACTACGCTCCGATTTTATGTGGCGACACAGTTCCAGCTCTTGCGGGGGAGGCGTTTTCCAGCTCACTAAAAATGTCGAATATCCATTCAGAGAAGTTCGGGGATGACCTTAAGTTGCGTGGGTTATTGGTAAAATGATCACGAGCGGGAAACCTTTTTTCGAAATCAGAAACGCCAATGTCTGGCGTGGTGATGTGCTTGCGCTGCGCGATATAAGCTTGTCCCTAACAGCCAATGAAAACGTTGCGATCCTCGGCGCAAATGGAGCTGGGAAAAGCAGCTTGCTAAAACTGATGACGGGTGAGCTCCGCGTTGAAGCTCGGCCCAATAGCTCATGCGAACTTTTCGGTGAAGAACTGTGGTGCTTGGAAGAACTGCGACATCGTATTGGCATCGTTATGCCGGAAGAGGTCAGCCGGTTCGATGATGATGAAATCGCTGGAGACGTTGTGCTATCAGTGTTTCGTGGCGCATACGGTCAAACCCGCGAAATGCGTTTTAATGCGAGTGAGAAACAACGAGCTCTCATTGCAATGGCTGAAACTGGGGTGAGTGATCTTGCGCACCGCACCTTTGGTCAGCTTTCTTCGGGTGAAAAACGCCGTTTTCTCATCGCCAGAGCTTGGGTGCATGAGCCAGATATTTTAGTTCTGGACGAGCCGTCGACCGCCTTAGATTTCGCAGCGCGCTTGGCGATGCTTGAGCATCTTCGCAGCATCGTAAATGCTACGGGAAACATCGTACTTGTGACTCATGATCCCGGTGAAATCATTCCGGAAATCGATCGCGTCATTCTCCTTCAAGCCGGCCGCATCATCGCCGATGGACCTAAACGCAAGGTGCTGACTTCCGCGGTCTTGAGCGAACTTTACCAAACATCGCTCCAACTAAGTTGGCAAGACGGTTGGGCAGTCGTCCGTCCGCTCTGAACTTTAAGCTTCTGGGTTATACATTCCGTTATATCCGGGTTGATAAATACTCATCCCTAACACTTCTGCCATCGTCGTGAAATGTTTGTCTTTTGCGTAAACTCGCAAAGATTTTCTTATCGCAATCGTCGCGATGAGAATGTCATTCCATGGAATTGTGTAACCTTTTGCTTTTAGTTTCCGGTAATTGCCCGCCGCCTCACGCCAGATTTTGAGATCGTTTCGGACATAAGGAATCAAATCAAACCATGTGCGAATTCGATCAGCCTCACTCGCCCCCGCCCCGCCCATAAACTCCATTTCCACAGGGCCACAGAGCGCACCTTCATAGGCATCCAGTAATCCCTTCGTCCCCAACTTCACATGAAGATCCCCGTCCCTGCGGAAAAACTCCACCCATGCGCTCGTATCGATGATAACCATGTTCAGCGATCTGAGACCTCAAGCTCATCATTGGTCATCGGATAATCCTCGAACCGACCTTCCATGACCATGTTGGCAAATTTTTTAACCATTTCCCGCTTGATGTATTCCGTGGCGGCCTTGGTAATGGCGGGGCCTTTTTTGGTTTCTCCCGTCAACTTCATGGCATTTTGGAGAATTTCTTCATCGATGTCGATTGTCAGCCTCATGGGCTAATAAAATCATACAAAAGATGATTTTTCAATCAACATTATCATCTTTCTTGCTAGGAACCGGATCATAACCGTGCGTTCCCCATGGATGGCAGCGGAGTAGTCGACGCAAAATCAACCACGAACCTTTGAAAGGCCCATGCACTTTTAACGCCTCAATCCCGTAGTGGCTGCAAGTTGGATCGTGTCGGCACACGCCGTTACCTCCGCTCAATAATCTCAGCCACGGCGAAATGCCTAGCTGATAGAAACGAATGAAAAGTATGAGAATCCGGGACACAACTGGGATGATTAAGTTTCAAATCACAAATTTCCAATTTCAAAATGAGGAATCACAACCTGAGAAAGCGTATTGCAAAGCCGCCGCTGATGGGTGGAAATACGCCAAGACATGGATGGCGATCAGAACGACGATAAGGAATTAAAGCCTCAGGCAGCAGAAACGCTAAGGCGTGCCTGGGGTCGGGGCTTTCTCGCACGGGTGCGTGCTGCGGGACATTCCCGTAGATTGGCGAAGCGTTCAGAAAGTCATGTGGGTGCCTTGGTGGATGTGTTTGCGGCTTTTGCTACGCTGGATGATGTCCTCAGTGCAGTTGAAGCGGATCTCATTCTCGACATGTTGCGCAGTGCGTTTCCAGATGTGGATCATGCTTGGCTGGCGCGCCGCTTAAGGCGTGCGGTCCGAAGCCCAAGGCCCTTACAGAGTCTGGCTAGCGAGTTGCGTAAAAGCTTTGATGAGACTGAGAAAATCACCATCGGCCTGCAACTTTTCACTTTGGTAGATGCGTCCGGGCGCTCGGATCGAAGTCGCTCAAGTTATGAAATTTTCATGCGTCGGTTAGGTAGACCGGAAGCGGGTTCTGCGATCCTGCGAGAAATGCATGCGAGTGATGAAACACCAATGAGTGTCGATTCGTTACCGTTTGAACGTCTCATCTTTGGTGGAAAGAACGCTGATGTCGTGCTGCCTCAAGCGGCTATGGATCATGAATTCCGGCTCTATCGTATCGATGATCTCATTTTGCTACGTAATACCGGCCAGAGAGATCTGTGGATTCGCGGAAAATCATTACCGCCCAGAGCTTTCTTACGCGTGAGTGAGCGTCTGGAACTAGTTATTCCGGGCTGGACGATTGGATACGACGGCCTGCGATTCTTTCTCGATACCGGTAAAATGGAAATCCGCCCAGCGGTTTACCTCGCCGCTGGAGATGGTGGAATCATCGCTGAGCGAACACGTTCACGCAGTAGCGAACTATGTGTTCGTTTTGGGCTTGAGGCAGAAGTCGAAGCGCTTGCGAAAACCGAGTTACAAGTCGGAACTCATGGCGTTTTGGAGAAAGGCAAGATGATCAGTTGCCACTATCATGAACGCATCGGTAGCAACTCTGGCTTCGGCCTAACCATGAATGAACTCCGTAAACGTGCGCTGCAATCTGGCAGACGTTTCCGCTTGGTCGCTGAGCGCCAAGAATATCTCGTTTCTAACGATGCTACAGCGCTGAGTCGTGGAGATCTTTTGCTTGGAGGTAAACTCGCTCCACGCACAGTGCTTTTCATCCGTTTCGATAGCGATGGTGCAACGGGTGAACTCGAAATACGCGAGGCCAATGGTCCGGTTTTAGTCGATGGTTTTCCGGCCCGACAATCTGCTAGCTTGCGGGACGGATCGTTAATCAGGCTCTCCGGCAGCCAAGCGGTGCGCTGTCGCTTTTCCGAAGGGTTTCTTGACGAAGAAAGAACCCAGATCGAATCCCTCGATGTCGAAGATTTAGTGCACGATTTTACAAATGATTCCCGCGCGCTCGATCAAGTTAACTTCTCGGTTCAGCGTGGTGAAATGCTTTGCATCATTGGCCCCAGTGGTAGCGGTAAAAGCACTTTGCTCGCCGCACTTTCAGGTCAACGCAGGCCGTCTCGTGGCAAGGTTAAACTCAATGGCCTTTCTCTTTACGATCATCGTGAAAGTTTGGTGCCCTTCGTGGCGCACATGCCGCAGGAAGAAGCGCTCAATCCGCAACTCACCGTCCGCGAGCACCTACGCCATGCATTGACGATCCGCCGTCCGGATCTAGCCTCGGTCGAGCAAGGTCGCCGCGTAGACAGCGTGTTGGCAGAACTTGGATTGCAGCGTATTGCTCATCGTAAAGTCGGTTCTCCAGGGGAAAAAACCATTTCCGGAGGTGAACGAAGCCGTCTCAATCTCGGCCTCGACCTTGGAAGCCGAGCTGAGCTGTTCCTCTTCGATGAGCCCATATCTGGATTGTCATCGAAAGATTCCGAGCATGTCGCAGAGACACTTCGTGCACTATCACGAGAAAAAATTGTTATCGCCTCTCTCCACCGTCCCGGTGCAGGTGTGCTGCGCTTATTTGATAAAGTTCTTCTGTTAGATGACGGCGGGAAAGTTGCTTTCTTTGGCACGCCTTCACAAATGGTCGCGTATTTTCGTGAAGCCTGTGTAGAGCATGGCGTTCCTCATCCTTCAATAGTTGCTAAAACAGCACTCGGCGCTGACTTTGTTTTCGATATTTTGGAAACGCCCCTCAGCGCGATTGGTGACTCCGTAAATACCGGCGCGGCGCGGCGCTTCCCCTCAAGCTTCTGGCAGGAGCGTTTTGAGAGTTTATCGCTTATTACGTCGCTGCAAGGGGATGTTTCTCCGCCCATGCATTTGGGTGAGTTGCGCTCTCAAGAGCGATTACCAGTTCCGCCAAACCCATCTCGCCGTTGGCGCGCGGTGTTGCGTGTGTTTATCACACAGTTCCAACGTTCTTTCTTATCCAAATTGCGCAATCGTGGGACTCTTTACAGCACGTTTTTGGAGGCTCCTATTCTCGCGGCACTCATTGCTAATACCCTGCGCTCATCGCCGTCTGGTCCTTATAATTTTTCCACGGCGCTTCATATTCCCGCTTATCTATTTCTCAGTGTGACAGTTGCGATGTTCCTAGGCTTGACCAATTCTGCTTCGGAAATCCTGCGTGATCGCGCAGTGCTGCGCCGCGAACGCAACTGCCATCCTGGAGGACTCTCATACGTCGCTTCTAAGTTTCTCGCACTTGGCATCATTGCGGCTGTGCAGTGCTTCTTTTACTTAATAGTTGGCAACCACTTCCTAGAAATCGAAGGAGTGCTGCTCTATCACTGGATTTGGATGACTCTTACGGCTCTGACTGGCACAGGCATGGCATTGTTAGTTTCATCTATCGTCCGCACCGAACGCGCTGCCCTAACTGCCGTTCCCTTGCTCCTCGTCCCGCAAATGCTCCTCGCCGGCGCGCTTGTTCCCTATAAGGAAATGAACCGTGGCTTGTTCAAAGATGTCAAAACCGAACGAGAAAACGGAGGGGTTCCCGTCCCAGCGAAAATTATGCCCCTGCGCTACGCCTTCGAGGGTATGCTCATCGGACAAGCGACCCGTAACCCTTTCGAAATTGAACGCATCCGCTTACAGAGAAATATTGATCGTTTTCTAGACAAAAAGGGGGAAGCCTCAGTCAAAGAAATCGAGAGACTTGAGATGGCAAAAGAAGGCCTCCGACGTCTTTTAGCTTCTGGCGCAAGAGATACAAAAGAGGCACAAGAACTGGTTACTAGGATCCGGCGCATGGTCGATACGGGAAGCCCCATCGAAGTCTCCACCATGAAAGTCTGGCCAAAAGGCGATGACGTTCTTCCATCCTACAAATGGTTCGTGAACGATCGCATCGAGCTTCTTGTCCGAGAGGCTGAAACTTTTCGTAACGACTACCGCAACAAAGAGCCTAGACACGTCTTTCTTGCTCTCGAAAAACCCATCCCATTTTATGACCTCTTTTCTTCGAGCTCAAAAGATCCCGGAAATACAACTACCGTCTCTCCATCCGGCCAGATTGAAACGATGAAGTTCTGTGGCTTTGTTCTTCTCTCTGTGAGTATCGGTTGCTGCCTGCTCTCCGCGCGCTTCATTCGCGAGCAAAACCGCAAGGTGACTTAGACAGGCTCGCTTGATTGGAACCAAATATTTGATCTAGCTAGACCGATGGTAATTGGGCGGTATATTTGCCCCGTGCGTGACCTATCTCAAATAACATCGGCCATTATTTCATGCTTTGGTGTGGCGGCGGTTTTAAGTGGAAACCTTCAACTTCAGGCCGCTCCGATCCATCCGGGGCTGTCGCAGAAACATCCGCTGAACGAGATCCAGAAAAGCGTGCTGCTGATGATGGAGCTGCGTTGTGCTTCTTGTCATGAGTGCATCTCTCCAGCTGCGGCGATAGTATCGGACCTCCGCGATGTTGGTTCACGAGAGAAGCCGGATTTTCTGAGAAAATTTATCCAGAATCCCGCAGCCTACGACCCCCGCACCGCGATGCCGAATGTCTTTGGCGGACTCTCTGCCGAGGAGCAGGAAAAAATCGCCACATCGCTCAGTGCTTATTTGCTCTCTTTGAAATCCGAGACTGGAAAGCCAGTCGCCTTTGAGGAAGACGAAGCTGAGGAAGGTCAAAAACTTTTTCATGAAGTCGGTTGTATCATCTGCCACAGACCATGAGATGGGAGCGCCGCCTCTAAAACTCTCTCACAAAACCCCATCCATGACAACCTCCAGCCTTTTCAAAAACCTCGCGATCGCATCGCTCTTGATAGCCCCATGCTTCGCGGCAAGCAAGAAGGTAGCGATGACAAATCCAGACTTCACTGAGGGGGATATGATTCCCGCTGGAGCAACTCATGATTGGCTACTCGGCGCAACGGGTGCACGAGGTTGGATGTTTTCTGATAAAATGGTAACCACAGACGCTCGCCAAATTTCCGTCACTAAAGTGGACAAAGGTTCTCCTGCAGATGGGGTGTTAGCCGTCGGCGATGTGATTCTTGGAGTCGCAGGTAAACCGTTTTCCTGCGATCCCCGCACCGAAATGGGCAAAGCCCTCACGGCTGCAGAGGCAGCTTCAGGCAGCCTTGCGTTGGCCGTCTGGAAAGAGGGCAGACAACAAGAAGTGACTTTGAAACTCGCCCTGCTCGGCAGCTACAGCGCGACCGCGCCTTTCAAGTGCCCGAAATCAAAACTCATCCTCGAGCAAGGTTGCGAGGCCCTTGCTAAAAAAATCGCGAGCCCAACCTATCGCGAAGGTACCATCCCTCGTTCGCTCAACGCACTCGCCCTGCTTGCAAGCGGCGATCCTAAATACCTCCCGCTGGTTAAAAAAGAAGCTGAGTGGGCTTCCAATTTCAAAGCCGATTCCATGGCAACTTGGTACTATGGATATGTGGTCATGTTGCTTTCAGAATACACCATGGCAACCGGTGACCAGAGCTACATGCCTGGACTTCGCCGGATCGCTTTGGAAGCCGCAAACGGCCAAAGTATCGTCGGCTCATGGGGACATAAATTCGCTGGCCCAGATGGACGTCTCGTTGGTTACGGCATGATGAACGCTCCCGGAGTTCCGTTGACCACATCGTT
>CAWUUP010000233.1:0-9648 GCA_963925255.1 uncultured Luteolibacter sp. | reverse complement strand
GGACTCGCACTCGATCAAGAACTCACGATCGATGAAATCCACGCGACCATCCACGCCCACCCGACCATGTCGGAAGTGATTCACGAGGCCACGCTCGCCGCGGAAGGTCACGCAATCCACTTCTAAGATAACACCGCGCTGGAAAATTTTAGGCATCCCTTTTTTTGAAAAAAAGGGATGCCTTTTTTATGCCAGATTCCCAGACCATCAAAACCACATCTTGGAGTAATTCGACTCAAGTCGGACGCTTACGGAAGCCTTTTCCTGCAAGGTTTTTTATGTCCTCAAGAATCAGATAAACACCTGGAACAAGGAATAAGGTGATAACCGTCGCGAATAGAATTCCGAACGCTAACGACACCGCCATTGGGATAAGGAAGCGAGCTTGCATATCCGTTTCCAAAACCATTGGCATGATGCCAACGAAGGTGGTTAGAGAGGTAAGGAGAATCGCCCTGAAGCGCCGTCCACCTGCCGCGATGGCTGCATCACGCAGTGACGGAGATTCATCGCGATGCCGATTCACGTAGTCCACCATCACCAAACTATCGTTCACAACCACACCTGCCAACGCAACCAAACCGCACATCGACATGATGCTTAGATCGATCCCCAACAGCACATGTCCCCAGATTGCGCCAACTAAACCAAACGGAATCACCGACATGATAATCAATGGCTGAAGATACGAACGCAGCGGGATCGCGATTAATACATACATCACAATCAGCGCGCCCATAAAACCAATGCCGATCTCTCGCACGCTGTCGTTCTGATCTTTTTGTTCGCCCTCAAATGAATAGCGAACACTCGGAAATTTACTCGAAATCTTATCCAGATATTTTGTCGTGAAACTAGCGACCACTTCGTTTGGATTCACGCCTGGCTCAACATCGCCCATGACTTTGATGGAACGCTGCCGATCCGTGCGCTCGATGACGGCGGGACCTTGTCCGGTCTCTAATTTCACCACTTGAAGCAACGGCACTTCATCGCCCTGAGGAGTGCGGACTTTCATTTTCTCCAAGCTATCGAGAGTCCGACGCGCCAGCTCCGGATATCGCACCATGACCTTCACCTCATCGCGTCCTCGCTGCAACCGCTGCACTTCATTGCCATAAAACGAATCACGAACCTGAGCAGCAACATCCTGTAAACGGAAACCCATCGCACGCCCAGCTGTCGTGAGCCCACTGAATCTCAACTCATCCTTTCCTGAGCGATTCGAATCTGAAATATCAATCACTCCTGCCAATGTATTCAAACCATCTTTCGTATACGCGGTTGCTATGACTAACTGATCGATATCCGCACCCGTCAGATTCACATCGATCGCGTTACCACTGGTTGCCGTTTCCGCTTGGACATTCAACTCCACCACCCCCGGCAGAACGCCGACCAGACGTCGCCACTCCGCAACCAATTCTTCAGACGGTGCCGAGCGATCGGCTGCAGGTGAAAGCTCAAGAGTCACCTCGCCAATATGCGTTGCTCGCGGTGGGCCTACCATTCCGCCAATTCCTGTCTGAAAGGGTTGCGTTCCCGCACTAGTCAATACATGTCGTAAGATAACTTCGCCGTTTTTGGCGCGGTATTTTTCAGAAAGCGCAATAGCCGCAGCTTCGATTTTCTGCACAACTTTTTCAGTTTCTTCAAACGGCACGCCCTGCGCGAGCTCGACTTTTGCACTGAGGATGTCACCCTCCACATCAGGCATGAACTTGAATTTGATATGCCCCGTCACCACCGCGGACAAAGAAAGCACAAGCACGGCGAGGAACGCCATCATCGTTACGTATCTCCAACGTAGGCAGCTTTCTAAAGCTGGCTGATAGACCTTCTCTACAAATGTCTCTAGCCCATCTGCGATCTTGCGTTGCATACGGAATAAACGATTTACAGGCTTGGCCCGATCAGTCGGCGCGAGCAAGGCGAGGTGCGCTGGCAAAACAAACTTCGATTGCAGAAGCGAAAACGCAAGAGTCGGGATCACCACCCATGGAATGTTTGGCCAGATTTTTCCGCTAACTCCACTGAGTCCGAGCATCGGCGTGAATGCAACCATCGTTGTCAGAACCCCGAAGACCACAACGGTTCCAACTTCGCTCGTTCCCTTCCAAGCTGCAATACTAGGGTGCTCACCTTTCTGAATACGCGTGTAAACATTCTCCGCAGTAACGATCGCATCATCGACGACAATTCCTAACACTAGAATGAAAGCGAATAAGGAAATCATGTTCACCGAGACTCCAAAAAATGGCATCATCCAAATCCCGCCTGCGAACGAAAGAGGAATTCCAAGCGCGACGAGCAAGGCCAGCGAAGGGCGAAGGAAAAGCGTTAGCACAGCTAATACTAGCAGTAATCCAGTCGTTGCATTTCGCTTCAATAAATCCAAGCGACCTTGCAGGTATAAACTTTGATCATTCCAAATTGAAAGTTTCACCCCGTCAGGAAAACGCGTAGCGCTTTCCTTCACGTAACTCCTTACCAGCTCCGCCAGAGCCAAGGTGTCTTCGGAGCCCACTCGGTAAACATTGATCACCACCGCATTTTTTCCATCAAAGCGACTGCTCAGATCCAAATCCTCAAAGCCATCCACCAACACCGCAACATCACCGAGAAAAATTGTGCTTCCATCTGCTCCGGTTGCCACAGGAATACTGGCCATATCGGCTGCCGCGTAGCGTTTTCCCAGCGCTCGTAAAATAACTTCTCCCCGCTCCGTGCGCACCGATCCACTGGGTAAATCCAAGTTACTCGTCCGCACCGCATGTGCGATGTCCGAGAGTTTTAAATTCAACTCCCGTAATCGAGATTCAGAAACCTCGATAGAAATTTCATATGGCCGCGTTCCCGCGATCGTCACTTGGCTGATACTTGGTTCACCGCCCAATGTCCGTGACATAAATTCACTAAACCCACTCGGAGCTTTCGCTTTGTAAGCCAGTAAATCATCGCGAATTTGTTCAGCCATTTTGCGCATTGTCGCCTCATCGGCATCCGCTGTGAGCGTCACGCTCATCACTGGCTTCTTGACTAAGATCTCTTCCAAAATGGGGGTCTCAGCTTCTTCAGGAAAATTCTCAATCGCATCCACCCGCGATTTTACATCACTCATCAAATCCCGCACATCGAATCCCGTCTCCGCCTCGATCATAACCGTGCCTATATTTTGTGCGGCAGTGCTACGGATTTTCTTGATCCCTTGTAAATCGGAAATTGCTTCCTCAACCGGAACCACTACACCACGTTCCGCCTCTTCCGGCGTAGCGTTCGGATAGGGTAAAGTCACTAACACCGCATCGACGGCAATTTCAGGAAAAATCTCTTTCTTGATTTTAAACCATGTAGCAAGTCCTGCCACGAGCACGATGAGCATCAGGAAATTTCCCGCAACGTGATTGCGGGTAAACCATTTGACGGCGTTCATTTATCCTCCTCGGTTTGCGATGCCTCAACCTTAACTTCCATTCCAACCACAGGCGATGAAAGCCGCGTAAGAACCACTCTCTCGCCCGCTTCCAAACCTTCGCCAATCAGAACAATTTTCGCATTCGATCTCAACACCCGGACATCTCGAAATAGTATTTTTTCCTTCTCGCCGACGACAATCACGCGTTGCCCATCTAACAAAGCACGACGCGGCATTTCCACAACGTTATCAAGTGTCTTACCTTCCATTCGAGCGTCCACAAACAAGCCAATGGGTGGAAGCGGAAATTCAGAGTCATTACTCGCTAATACTTTCACAATCACGCTTGCTGAAAGCGTTTTGCGATCGATTTCAGGATCCACTCGCACTGGGGTAGCGGCCCACTCATAATCTTCGATCCCTATCGTTCCTTTTAACACCACATTGCCTTGTATATTTCCTCCAGCATCACGACTGAGAAATCCAAAATCCTCCAGGCTAAGTGGCAAACGAACTTCGATGTTTCCGTTTGAATAAAGCTCCGCGACCGCCGATCCCGGTGCAACAACAGCGCCGACTTCAACTTTTGCCGATCTTACGCCAGCATCAAATGGCGCTAGGATCTCAGTGCGCTCCAGATCGCGACGTGCTTTTTGCACTTGTTGATTGGCGGAATCAAATCGCGCTTCAACAGCTTTTAAATACGGCGCTCGTAAGACTAATGCATTGAGTGGCTCGCCTTTTCCGAGCTTGTTCCAATCGAGCTGTGCTTGTTCGACACGTGCACGTTCTTGTTCCAGCGCAAGACTCGCCTCCGCCGCTGAAACTTCAGACATCGCCAAAGCCGAACGATAGTCCGCTGCATCTAGCTTCACTAGAACTTCACCTTTTTTCACTTGCCCACCGCGCTTGAGATTGGGAGAAATTTCCACCACCCGTCCCTGAACTTCCGTGGCTAAGCTAGTTTCACGCAAGCTTTCCACTACGCCGTCAGTGCGGATTTCTACCACGTGATTGACCTTGGAAACGACCACTAGCTCAACCGCAGGGCGGAGCTGATCTTTACTCACCTCATCTGCCGGTCGCTTGGTGAACTTGAAGATTATTAAGCCCAACGCCGTTATGATAATGATCCCTAAAATCACCGCAAACGACATCACCGCACTCACTTCGCTTTTTCGTTCTGATTCTAATTTATCATTCATAGGCTTAATTATTTTGCGGCATTGAAATCTCCACCCAAAGCAAGATGCAGATCAATGCGGTTTTCCAATCGCAACCGTCTGATTGCTGCATAGCGGCTCATGCTATCGATTTTTGAACGGGTTGCTTCTATCAACGTTAAAACGTCACCGGTTCCCCCGGAGAATTCATCATTAGCTCGCTCTGCCGCCTCACTGGCAAAATCAGCGGCTTGCTTGCCAGCAGTCTCACGCTGCGCGAGAAAATTTTCTGCAACCAATGCCTGCTCCACTTCGCCGAATGCCGCGAGCACAGTTTTTTTGAGCAACGCTAAATTTTCACGCTCGTTCGCTTTGGCAATTTCGATTTCGCCAGCAATCGCTCCACCTTGAAATATTGGCTGTGTTAAACCGCCTCCGATTGACCAAACGCCCAAATCACTGTTGAGCACATCACGTATCGATTCGCTTGTGGTCCCTCCCGATCCGGTCAATCGCAGGCTTGGGAAGCGCGCGAGCTTACGCTCTTTCACTCGCCGACCCGATGCTGCGAACATTCTCTCAGCCGCTAGGACATCCGGTCGCCTTTGCAATAACTCGGATGGTAAACCTGCTGGAGTGCTGCTTGGAAAGCTCGGCATAGTCACGCGCTCGGCAAGTTTTCCCGACGGATAACGGCCCATCAAAATTTCCAGCTGTCTCAAAACTCGTTCACGCTCCTGCTTGCGTTGCGCCAGGGCTTCTTTGCGATTCGCGTATTCAACTTCTGTCAAACGCACTTGTGCGGCTGATCCACTATCGGAATCAATCGCGCGCTCAAATCGTTCACGCACCGCATTTGTGAGGGCTTCCGATGAATCCACAGCCTCACTCGCGAGCGCGACCTGTTCATTCGATTCCCCCAGCGCTAGCCAAGTTTTTGCAACTTGTGCCGCCAGAGAAACTCGGGCTGCATTGTATTCGTAACTACGTGCTTCAGCGTTTGCGATCGAAGCCTCTTGCCCCGCTTTCACCCGTCCCCACACATCCAGCTCCCAAGACGCATTGAGCTGAACTCCGAATTGTTGCGAAATATTTGATGCCGATCCACCGAAGGGAAAGCCGATGAAATTCTTTTTGCTCCGGCTTCCATCGACGCCTAGATCCAAACTCGGCAAACGCCCAGATCCAGCGATTCCAGCTTCAACCGACGCCCGATCCAATCTCGCCGCCGCCGCTTTTAAATCCGGATTATTCGCTAAGGCTTCTTCCGCCAATTTTTGCAGTTCCGAACCCCCGATTTTTGCAATCCATCGCTGATCTATTCCAGCTCGCGCTTCCTTACTTGCTGCCCACGAAGACGGTCCAGCTACATCACCCAACCGACTTTCCGGAGAAAACGCCACACAGCCCGCCAACAGCCAAACGCATGGCAGGATAGCGCGAATCATGGAAATTGCAGGGCACATGGTATGATGGAAGCACCTTTCGGCGGTGAACAGTGAACACGCAAGTGGCAAAATTCGCAACACTTACCCTGAAGCTGAACCTACGCTTTGTTTTGACGACAGCCCAAGCCTCTCCTATGTCTCTGCTTCCGGCCATTTATGAAACTATCGATTCTTTCTTGCTCCCCCAAATGTTATTCGACCCGCCGTATCATCGAGGCGGCCCGTAAACGTGGACATAAAATTGAGGTTCTTAATACCTTGCGCCTCACCATCGGGCTCGATCAGGGAGATCCGCATATCTATTACCACGGAAAAGAACTACGCACGCCCGATGCGGTGCTGCCACGCATCGGCACATCGATCACACGCTACGGCACCGCAGTTGTACGTCAATTTGAGCAGATGGATGTTTTCACCCCAAACACCGCTGCTGGCATCAGTAATTCTCGAGACAAACTCCGCTCTCTTCAAATTTTATCAAAACACGACGTCGGCATTCCCAGCTCGGCTTACGTCGATGACAAACGCGATGTCGAATTCGCATTGCAACGCGTGGGCGGCGCGCCAGTGATTATTAAACTGCTAGAAGGCACTCAAGGCGTCGGCGTCATTTTAGCGGATAAAATCGAAATCGCGAAAGCCATCGTCGAAACACTTCACTCCACCAAACAACAGGTCCTACTCCAGAAATTCGTTTCTGAGAGTAAAGGCAAGGATGTGCGTGCATTTGTCATCGGCGACCGAGTTGTCGCAGCGATACGTCGTGTCGCACAAGGACAAGAGTTTCGCTCAAATGTGCATCGTGGCGGAAAAGCCGAGGCAATCACGCTCGATCCCGTTTACGAAGAAGCCGCTGTCCGAGCTGCGCAAATCATGGGCCTTAGAATTTGTGGCGTTGATATGTTAGAAGGCAAAGACGGTCCACAGATCATGGAGGTGAATTCCTCTCCAGGCCTCGAAGGGATCGAAGGGGCCACCGGCTTAGACATCGCAGGAGAGATGATCGATTACATTGAGGATCAGGTTAAGTTCCCTGAAATTGATATCCGTCAACGCCTCACCATTTCGCGCGGTTATTCCGTGGCTGACATTCATATCCCCGTGGGTAGCCAATACATCGGTATGACTATTGATGGGACAGGACTACGCGAACTCGATGTCGTTGTCCTCACTCTCCGCAGAAAAGGAGCGGTGATTTCCAACCCGAAAGGCAGTCGCGTTCTCGAAGCGGATGACACCATTTTGTGCTACGGTAAATCCGAGCACATGAAGGGTCTTATTCCGGCGAAAAAGAAAAAACGCAGGAAAATGAAAAAACTCCCAAAATCTATCGACCCAATAATATGAGCATGATCATTGGATGGCGCGAACGGGTGGAACTCCCAGATTGGTCTTTGAAATTAAAGGCTAAAGCCGACACTGGCGCCAAGAGTTCAGCAATCGATTGCGCAGAAATCACCGAGCTACCTAACAACCGTGTTCGCTTCACGGTGCGACTCGACCGCAAAGATAAAAAACTCATCACGCTCGAGGAAGATATCAAGTTACGCAAACGCGTCCGTTCTTCAGATGGAAAGGCCAGCGACCGAATTTTTGTCTCTACGACGCTGCTTCTCGCTGGCTTCGAGAAAACCATCATGGTCTCCTTGGTCTGCCGCAGACGGATGATTCACCGCTTGTTGTTAGGGCGTGAAGCACTCGGTAATGATTTTTTAGTGAACTCTTCTGTCGATCTTTGGGTGACTCCAAAATCAAAAAAGAATAAGTGAGAGCGCTGTAATTAGGACAATGAAAACGAGGTTCAGCCAAATACCTGTTTTCATCATCGTGCGTTGCGTAACTTTCCCAGTTCCATAAACAATGGCGTTTGGCGGGGTGCCAACGGGCAACATGAATGCGCAAGATGCAGCGATAGCGAGTGGCAGGATAAGCTGTGGTGCGGGCAGATGAAGCTCGGTCGCCATCGTGAAAAAGATAGGCACCAACAACGCAGCGCAAGCCGTGTTGCTCGATAGCTCAGTTAAGAAAATCACAAAGCAAGTGATCGCCATAATTACCAGCCAGAGCGGCCATGCATCAAACGCCATTCCTAACAACCTTGCCAAAAACAAGCTCGCACCGGAGCTTCCAAGAACCGCACTCAGTGCCAATCCACCACCAAACAAAAACAGCACCCCCCAATCCGTTCTCTCCTGAATTTCTTTCCAACCGACGACTTTGCAAGCCACTAAAGCGATCACGGCTACCAAAGCAACCCAAGCATCCATATCATCGATACCCAAAGACTTACCTAGCTTCGTGCCGAACATCCATGAAACTGCAGCGGCTCCGAAAATCAATAAGGTGACCCAGCGAACTTTGGTAAGTGTAAATTTCTCTTCGTCTTTTTTTGATGCGTCGATGGTTAGATTCACCGGCTTCAATAGAAGCCACAACAAAGCAATCATGGCGGGAAGCAAAACAATCATCGCAGGAACACCGAATTTCATCCATTCAGCAAAATTAATCCCTAGTTGCTTTGCAGCAATTCCGTTTGGAGGGCTTCCCACGATGGTTCCCAAGCCGCCGATACTCGCTGAATAAGCTAATCCTAATAATAAAAAATGCGTGTTACCAGGATGTGTGTCGTGAGCCCTAAACTGATTCAAGATTCCCAAAGCCAACGGCAACATCATCGCAGCCGTTGCCGTGTTACTCATCCACATCGAAAGCACGGCGGTCCCCACAAACAACCAGATTGAAACTGAAAGAAATTTCCCTTTTCCCATGCGACCAAGCTGACCCGCTATCCATCGGTCCAATCCCTGCACCGAAAGCGCTGATGCTAAAGCAAATCCACCAAAAAACACAAAAATGAGTGGATTCGCAAATGATGCGAGGTTTTGCTTTAAGCCACCCATTCCCATCAGCGTCGCAAGCACCGGAATCAGCAATGCTGTGATACTAAGAGGCAGGGCTTCCGTCATCCATAGAAACGCAATACAGACAAAAAAGCCCAATCCCTGACGAACCTGTGCCGAATCCAGCCCTTCCATCGCAGAACCATTTTCTGGCAATGGCAGGAAATAAACGATGCCCAGCAACAGTAATAAACTTGCGATTATTTTCATGTTATGGGTTTTTTAAGCCTAAATTTCCGGTGCGAACATGAAATTTGACTGTGATCTCTCATTTCTGCAATCTACCTCCAGATGAAACCCAACCGTGTATTCGCTATTGCCTGCTGCGCTCTCGGATTGATCGCGCTTTCTCAGCTCCTCATCGCTGGTATGGCTCTCGCGGCTCGTTTGGAAAATAGCCAAAAAATACGCATTGTAGAACGCGAGGTGGAAAAGTTAGCGCCCTTTCCGGTTCAAGCACCAGCAACGCTCCTAGGCGAGGATCCTCATGTAGATCCGCCTCCAAGCATCGCCTTATTTCCAGGCACGGGCGTAAACCCTATCGCCTCTCCATCCATTCCTGAGCCAAATCAACTCCTCACTCCCGCGATTGCTGACCCTCGCGCCGAGCGCTTGGTCACCGAAGCCCGAACCGCCCGTGTCGCAGGCGATATGGGGATGGCCATCGTCAAACTCGAAGAAGCGCTCAAACAATCACCCAAAGAACCCAACGCCCTTTATGA